>JAKQLM010000049.1 GCA_029567145.1 Pseudomonadota bacterium | reverse complement strand
GCCTGGAAGCTGATCCTGGCCAAGGAGGGCATCATCGGCTGGGCGGCAGAGCAGACCCATAGTTCGTGGATCATCGACGGGTTGCTGTCGATCCCGGGGATGGGGGGCTCGTCGCTCTCGACCTCTCCGCTTGGGACTTTCTCGGTGTTTGTCTACATCTGGCTGCCCTACATGATCCTGCCGATGCAGGCCGCGCTGGAGCGGGTGCCGACCACGATGCTGGAAGCCTCGGCCGACCTTGGGGCCACGCGGGCGCAGACCTTTCGGACGGTGATCCTGCCTTTGGCGCTGCCCGGCATCATCGCGGGGTCGATCTTCACCTTTTCGCTGACGCTGGGGGATTACATCATCCCGCAGATCATCGGCAATTCGGCCAATTTCATCGGCATGGCAGTCTACCAGTTGCAGGGCACGGCAGGGAACATCCCGCTGGCGGCGGCCTTTGCCGTGGTGCCGATCGGGATCATGCTGGTCTACCTTGCCCTTGCGCGGCGGATGGGGGCGTTCGATGCGCTCTGACCGATCCCCTCTTTCCTTGCGCGCGGCGGCTGTCGGGGGTCTTTTGTTCCTGCACCTGCCGATCCTGCTGATCTTTCTTTACGCTTTCACCACCGAGGAGCGGTCGTTCCAGTTTCCGCCCCCCGGTCTGACGACCAAGTGGTTCGCCGTCGCCTGGTATGACCGGCCCGACATCTGGCCACCGTTGTATCTGTCGCTGAAGGTCGCCAGCATCGCCACGGCCATCGCGCTGGTCCTTGGCACGCTGGTCGCCGCCGCGATGACCCGGACGGCGTTCTTCGGGCGGGATCAGATCAGCCTGCTGATCCTTCTGCCCATCGCCCTGCCCGGGGTGATCACCGGCATGGCGCTGCGGTCGGCCTTCGGGGTGATGGACATTCCGTTCAGCGTCTGGACCATCGTCCTGGGCCACGCGACCTTTTGCATCGTGATCGTCTACAACAACGCCGTCGCCCGGTTGCGCCGGTTGTCGGGCGGGATCATGGAGGCGTCTGCCGATCTGGGGGCCAACGCGTTCCAGACCTTTCGGCATGTGCTTTTGCCCAACATGGGCTCGGCCCTCCTGGCAGGCGGGATGCTGGCCTTTGCGCTGTCGTTTGACGAGGTGATCGTCACCATCTTTACCGCAGGCTCGGGCGCCGAGGCGAAAACCCTGCCGATCTGGATGCTGGACGAATTGATCCGCCCGCGCCAACGCCCGGTGACCAACGTGGTTGCGATCATGGTCTTTGCCGCGACGTTCCTGCCGATCCTTGCCGCCTATTACCTGACGCGGGGCGGCAGCGAGACGGCGGGCATGGGCAAGTGACCTGACCCGGGACCCATTCTGCGCAAAGCAAAACCCCGGCCCCAAGGGGCCGGGGTTTTCGGGATTGCCCAGACGCGGGTCTTAGCGGCGGCGACCGGTGTCTTCTTCGTCCTCGTCGTCGTCATGCCCGCCTTGCGGCAGGTTGAAGAAGCTTTCGGCGTCGGAAAAGTCGCCGGCCGGGGTGTCGTCCTTTTCTTCGTCGCCAAAGACCTCCAGCCCCGTCGGGACCTTGGGGGCCGGGTCCATGCCCAGCGACTGTTCGGTCGACACCAGCTTGCGGCGTTCGTCGTCCGACATCACCACGCCGTCGGCGGCCTTCTTGCGGGCGGCGATCTGCACGGCGGCGTCCAGTTCGGACTGCTTGCACAGGCCCAGCGCGACCGGGTCGATCGGCTGGATGCCCGAGATGTTCCAGTGCGTGCGTTCGCGGATCGACTGGATCGTCGGCTTCGTGGTGCCGACCAGCTTGCCGATCGCGCCGTCCGACAGTTCCGGGTGGAACTTGACCAGCCACAGGATCGCAGCGGGGCGGTCCTGACGCTTGGACAGCGGCGTATAGCGCGGGCCGCGGCGTTTTTCTTCGCCCACGGCGGCGGCGTTGAACTTGAGCTTCATCCGGTAGATCGGGTCAGCCTGCGCGCGGGTGATCTCGACCGGGTCAAGCTGGTTGTTGGCGACCGGGTCGAAGCCCTTGACGCCCGTGGCCACGTCGCCGTCGGCAATCCCCTGCACCTCAAGCTCGTGCATGCCGCAGAAATCCGCGATCTGCGCGAAGCTGAGCGTCGTGTTGTCCACCAGCCAGACGGCAGTGGCCTTGGCCATAAGCGGTTTCGACATCGGATCTCTCCTTTACAAACCTTCCCCGGGCCGGGAAAACGGCGGCGGGCCTTGGCCCGCGAGTTCCACGTTTTCAGGGAATTCACGCGCCCGTATAGGGCCGAAACGCAAGAAGGGAAAGCGGAAATGCGCCTGATATTGCTGGCAATGGCCGCTTTCTGCTGGACCGCCACCGCCCGGGCCGAAGGCGAGCGGGCCGGGGATTTCGATTATTACGTGCTGTCGCTGTCCTGGTCGGCCGCCTGGTGCGCGCTGGAGGGCGATGCGCGCGACGATCCTCAGTGCGATGCGGGCAGGGGGCTGACCTTTATCCTGCACGGCCTTTGGCCGCAGTTCGAGGATGGCTGGCCCTCCTGGTGTCGCACGACCGAGCGTGACCCCACGCGGGCCGAGACGGCGGCGATGGCGGATGTCATGGGTGGTGCGGGGCTGGCGTTCTACCAGTGGAAAAAGCACGGTCGCTGTTCGGGCTTTCCCGCGCAGGCCTATTACCGCACCGCGCGGCAAGCCTTTGAAACCGTTGTGGTCCCCGACTTCTTTGCCCGGGTGGAGCGCCCGCTGGAATTGCCCGCCAGCGTAATCGAGGATGCGTTCCTGGAGGCGAACCCGGCCCTTGGGCGCGACCAGATCACCATCACCTGCAAGGACGGGCTGATCCAGGAGGTGCGGCTTTGCCTGACCCCCGAGCTTGCGCCCCGGCGCTGTGGCAACGACGTGATCCGTGACTGCAAGCTAAGCGATGCCGTGCTGGAAGCGGTTCGGTAGAAGATCGGCGGGACCGGAGAGAAAAACGTGTTCTGAGGGGAAGCACACAAGGAACTGCTGAAAGGTCTTTGTGCCGGGGCGGCTGGGGTCCGCTTGTCGGCCTAAGTCATGGATCAAAAACGATCCCGCCTGTTCCTTTCTTACCAAAAGCTTAGCCGCCGTGCGCGTGAAGAAACCGTCAATCCATCCGCGCCCTGGCAAAAGCCGGTTCCATCGGACACGTCAGGGTTGCATAGGCCTAGGGCAGCATGGTTTCGACCTGGATCAGTTCCCAGCAGGTTTCCGTGGGGTAGAACAGCAACGACCCAGGCTCGGCCCCCTGTTCGACGATCGCACCAGGGTCGTCGCCGCCTTCGCTGTTGCCGTCATAGGTGACGCGCACCCAGTCGACCCGCAGGCGGTTGTCCGCGCTTAGGTTCTTTTCGATCAGGACATGGGTGTAGCCGGTGTCGTCCACCCCCTGCGCCGTGGTGTAATAGTAGTCGAAGATCGCCAGCGGAAAGTCGGCGTAGCTGTCGCTGGCGAAGGTTGTCACCGCACGCCCCGAATCGCTGGTGCTGACCAGCGTCAGCTCCTTGGCGCTATAGGCTTTGCGAACGGCGTCGGACTGGATGAAAACCTCGACAAAGCTGTCGACGTCCCGGGCCTGGCAGGCCGTTGCAGCGATGCCAAGGTCCATCGCGACAAAGGCGGGGTCTTCCTGTGCCTGGGCCAAAGGCGCGGCAAAGGGAACGGCAAGGGCGATCAGGCAGGCACGTCTGGACATGAGGAACCCTGTCATGCGGTCAGGACCACCCAGGCGGGGTCCGCCAGCGTTCCACCACATCCCCCGCGCTGCGCCAAGGTGGGCTTACCCGACCTTCAGGACGATCTTGCCGATGTGGCCTTCGGATTCGATGCGCCAATGCGCGGCGGCGGCGTCGGTCAGCGGGTATTCGTTGTCCATCACCACCCGCAGCGCACCCCGGTCGATCATCGGCCAGACATGCGTTTCGACCTCACGCGCGATGCGGGCCTTGGCCAGGTCGGATTGTGGCCGCAGGGTCGATCCGGTCAGGGTCAGGCGGCGGGTCATCATCTCGGCGAAGTTCAGGGTGACTTTCGGCCCTTGCAGGAAGGCGATCTGCACCAGGCGGCCGTCATCGGCCAGCGCCTTGAGGTTCTTTTCGATATAGGGCCCGCCGACCATGTCCAGGATCAGGTCGGCCCCACCGTGCTGCTGCAGGATGGCGGTGAAATCCTCGGTCCGGTAGTTGATCGCGACTTCGGCGCCAAGGTCGCGGCAGACCTGGCATTTCTCGTCCGAGCCTGCGGTGGCGAACACCCGCGCGCCCAGGGCGACGGCGATCTGGATGGCGGTGGTCCCGATGCCGGAGGTGCCGCCATGGACCAGAAACCGCTCGCCCGCCTTCAGTCCGCCGCGCATGACGACGTTGGACCAGACGGTGAAGCAGGTTTCCGGAAGGCAGGCCGCGTCGCGCATCGACAGGCCATTGGGAACCGGCAAGGCGTGGGCTTCATGCGTGACGGCGTATTCGGCATAGCCGCCGCCCGGAAGCAGCGCGCAGACCCGGTCGCCGATCTGCCAGCGGCTGACGCCGGGGCCAAGATCGACGACAGTGCCCGAACACTCCAACCCCGGCAGGGGGGAGGCGGACGGCGGCGGCGCATAGGCCCCGGCGCGTTGCAGGGCGTCGGGGCGGTTCACCCCGGCATAGTCGATACGGATGACGATCTGGCCGTGGCCGGGCACCGGGACCGGAAGCGACACTGGCTGCAGGACATCCGGCGCGCCGGGGGTCGAGATTTCGACGGCAAGCATGCTGTGGGACAGGGTCATGATCAAAGGGTCCGATCGGTCATTTCTGGTGGAAGCCGGGCAGGTCGCGGGGCACGCCCGGCGCGCGGATGTGGTCCAGGATCTTTAGCGGACCCGCCAGCAGCGCCTTGCCAAGCGGGTTTTCCCTGACACTTGCCTTCAGCTTTTCGAACTGCATCACGCCGTCGATCCGGCGATCCAGAAACTCCCATGTCGGCTGATGGTCGGGCGCCTCGTCCCCCAGCCAGTACAACACGGTCGAGCCGTAGACGGCCGACAGCGTGGCGCGCTTGGTGTACCAGTTGAGATCGGTGGACGTGTCACCCAGTGCGGTCCAGATCGCGTCAGCCGTGCGCCAGATCGCCGCAGCCCCGTCCGCCGCGTGCTGGGGCAGGGAAAAAAGCGTGGTGCCGCGCCGGACAAGCTCGCGGTCGGCAAGATCAAGCCTTGTGCGGACCGCCTGGGCGATTCGGTCGCGAAACCGCAGGGCCGACAGGTCGGCAGCCTGCAGCGCCGCCACCATCGCGGCATCCCCCCGCGCGTGGTAGGCCAGCGCCAGATCGACGCTGCCGCGCGGGAATGCGGCACGGGCAAGCGCCATTTGCACCCCGCAATCCGCCGCTGCGGCCTGCAAGCTGCGGTCTGACCAGCCGTCGAACGGCACATGGGCCAGCGCGGCGTCCAAGAGCCGGTCTTTCATGTCATCGTCCTGCATTGTCGGCTCCTGCCTTGCGCGGTGGACAAAAGGGGGCGCGCTTGGTATAGCGCCCGGGCCTGCACACATAGTGCAACTCTAGCTTAGGAAGGTGGTGACAACCACATGCAGGTCAGCGTCCGCGACAATAACGTCGAACAGGCTCTCCGTGCCCTGAAGAAAAAACTTCAGCGCGAAGGCGTGTTTCGCGAAATGAAGCTCAAGCAGCATTTCGAGAAGCCCTCCGTCAAGAAAGCACGCGAACAAGCCGAAGCCGTGCGCCGTGCAAGGAAACTTGCCCGGAAGAAGCTTCAGCGCGAAGGCGGTCTTTAAGACGTCAGCGACACTGGGGAAGCGATTCCCACCCGATCAACCCCCGTCCGCAAGGCCGGGGGTTTTTCATTTTCCGGCATCCGGGCGGGGTGGCGAGTTCTTGCCAGCGATTGTGCGAGGTCTCGCCTACTCAACAAAAGCGGGAAAATCTTGGGATTGTATCCCGGATCATAGGTTTCTATCCCAAGGACAACGGCTGCAGTCCAGGTGTGGCGCATCGCACGGCATCGACAGATGTCTTGCAATCAGTGGGATGCTGTTAGCGCCACGTTAACCTTGGGCTGCAAATCTTCGCCGTAAGGTAGAACAGGATACGCCCATGTGCAGCGCGGTCACCACCGCCCCACCCGCTTTGGCGGAGCAGCTTTCGCATGCCGTCGCCCAGGCGATACGGCAGAAGGATTGGCCCGTCGCGACGGATGGGGCGCAGCGTCTGCTGGCGTTGGCGCCGGACCGCAGCGACAGCCAGTTGCGCGCGCTGCAGGCCTATCTTCAGGCCGGGCAGGTTGATCTTGCGGTCGGCGTGGCGCGCGCGTCGCGTCCGAACTGGGCCGGGATGCCCCGGTTGGCGCAGCTTGCGATGCTGGCGCTGGGCCGGGCCGGGGATCGTTCGACGGCGGCAGAGGCGGGGCAACTGGCGCTGCAGGGCGATCCGCAGGACCTGAAACTTGCCGCAACCGTCGCCGATGCGCTGACGCAGGCGGGACGCCCAAGCGAAGCAATCCGTGCCCTGACGGCGGCGGGCGTCCGGACAAGCGACGACCCAAGGGGCTGGTACGAACTGGCGCGGGCGCTGCAGGTCGGCGGGGCAAAGCCCGACCAGATCCTGCCCGACGCCCGCCGCGCGCTGGAGCTGGACCCGACCAACCTGCGTGTCCTGGAACTGGTGGCCCGGCTGTCGCTGGACCAGGGCCAGCCGCAAACCGCGCTGACCTTGCTGGAGCCGCTGGACCCCTCTCGCCGCAACCCCACGGTGGCCTTGCTGCTGGTCGAGGCGGCGCTGGCGGTCGGGCGGCTGGACGACGGGCTGGCGCAGGCGCAGGCCCTGGCCGAAGGCACCGCGTCCAGCATCCCGATGTCGCGACGGATCACCGCGCTTTTGTCAAAGGCCGGGCTGATCGACCCCGCCCGCGCCGTCTACAACCGCAATCTGGCCCACCGGAATCGCCGCCTGCCGTCAAGCTTTGCCGCAGGCGTGGCCGAGATCCTGGCGCAGGACCGTCCCGCCGCGCCGGAAAGCCCGCCGCAGCGGATCGACTGGCTGTGGTCGCAACTGGTGGCTGCGGGTCGCGCCCCCTCCAGCCGTTCAGAGTGGGAGCGTGAGCTGCGTCAGGTCACCGCTCTGGACCGGCTGATCCTGGACTGGATCGAGTGTCGGCCCGAGGCGCTGGCCGACACCACGGCGATCATCGACAACATCGCCCCGACCGCCGCTACCCTGGCCGAAGCGCAGGCCGACGGGCGCGGCGTCTTTTTGGCGGCGGCGCATGTCGGCCTGTTGTTCGGCAGCCTGGCCGCGCTGGCCGAAAGCGGCCTGCCGATGGCCTTTGTCGCCTCGGTCCCCAATCTGGGGCAGGCGGCGCATGATGCCCACCTGGTCTCGACCTCGGGTCAGGACGACGGCATCATCGGGCGCACGCTGTACCGGGCGATCAAGGCGGGCAAGGTCGTGTCCGTTGCGATCGAGGGCGGCGCTGTCAGCGGCGGGACGCGGTTTCCGCTGTTCGACCGGATGATCCCGGTGTCGACCTTCATTCCCCGGCTGGCCTGGAAGACCCACACCCCCAGCTTCTTTCCGCTGGTCGCCTGGACCGGCACCCGCGCGCGGGTC
>JAKQLM010000005.1 GCA_029567145.1 Pseudomonadota bacterium | reverse complement strand
CAAGGGTCTGGTCCAGCCGATGATTGCAGGCGCGACCGTCCAGCAGGCGACGGATGGCGGCATGGGCTGGACGGTCGCGCCTGCAATCATCGGCTGGACCAGACCCTTGGCCGCTTGTCCGATCCGCGCAACGGCTGGCCTATGGCCTATGCGCTGTCATGGATTTCGGTGGCGGGTGGGGACTCGGTCATGCCGCCCTGGGTGCGGATGCAGTTTCCACAGGCGGGGCGGATCGTGCGGCATCTGCGCGACACCAATTGCCGTGATCCGGCCTGCGGCTGGTGCGCCGAGAAGAATAATCCCAACGCCGCACTCGAACGCTGGTTCGGCTTTCCGTCCTTCCGTCCGCAGCTGGTCGATGACATGGGCCGCCCGTTGCAGGAGCGGATTGTGGCCGAGGCGATGGCGGGCAAATCGGTGCTGGGGATCCTGCCCACCGGCACAGGCAAGTCGGTTTGCTACCAGATCCCGGCGCTGTCGCGGTTCGACAAGACCGGGGCGCTGACGGTGGTGATCTCACCCTTGGTCGCGTTGATGGCCGATCAGGTGCAGGGGCTGGCGCGGGCCGGGATATCAGCGGCCGTCACAGTGAACGGCATGCTGTCGCTGCCGGAACGCCACGATGCGCTTGAAAAGGTGCGGATGGGGGATGCGGCAATGCTGCTGATCTCGCCAGAACAGTTGCGATCACCGTCGATCCGCACCGTCCTGCAACAGCGCGAGGTAGGGCTTTGGGTGCTGGACGAGGCGCATTGCATCAGCAAATGGGGCCACGATTTCCGGCCCGACTACCGCTATGTCAGCCGCTTCATCAAGGAATTCTCGGGTGATAGCCCAGCGCCCGTCCTGTGCCTGACCGCCACGGCCAAGCCCGAGGTGGTGCGTGACATCCGCGACCATTTCCAGACGCGCCTTGGGGTGGACCTGATGCTGCTGGATGGCGGCGCGGTGCGCACCAACCTGTGCTTCGCGGTGCTGCCCACGCAGAAGGCGACCAAGCTGACCGACATCCTGTCGGCGATCGAGGCCAACCTGCCGCCCGAAGGCGCCTCGGGGGCTGTGGTCTATTGTGCAACACGCGGCGCGACGGAAAAGGTGGCGGAGTTCCTGAAAGGGCAGGGGCTGTCTGCGGATTTCTTCCACGCAGCGCTGCCGCCCGACCGCAAGCGCGATGTGCAAGAGGCGTTTCGCACCGGCCAGTTGCGGGTGATCGCCGCGACCAACGCCTTTGGCATGGGGATCGACAAGCCCGATATCCGGTTGGTCGTGCATGGCGACATCCCGGGGTCGCTCGAGAATTACCTGCAAGAGGCAGGGCGCGCAGGGCGGGATCGTGCGCCCGCCAATTGTGTACTGCTGTTCAGCCCCGAGGATGTGGAGCGGCAATTCTCGCTATCTGCCCGGTCGCGTCTGGCCCGGCATGAGATCGGCGCAATCCTGAAGGCGCTACGGCGGATGGAAAAGCACAAATCCGGCGAAGTGGTTGCCACGCCGGGCGAGATCGTGCGCGAGGAGAAGGATCAGGAGTTCGAGCGCGACAAGACCACCGACGACACCCGCGTGAAAACCGCTGTAGCCTGGCTGGAGGAAGCGACGCTGCTTTCGCGCGAGGAGAACCGGGTTCAGGTGTTCCCGTCATCGCTGCGCATCCGGTCGGTGGAAGAGGCTTCGGCCATTTTGGAAAGGGCGCAGATAACCGGGGTTAGACGCACCCAACTGATGGACCTTGTGCGCCATGTGATGAACGCGCCTGTCGACGCTGGGGTCTCCACGGATGACCTGACGGGCGCTTGTGGACTATCGGGGCGCGAGTTGCACCGGGCCTTTGCCGATCTTGAGGCGCTGGGCATCGCCAGCAACGACACGGGCATCACGGTCTACGTTCATCTGGGGGTCGAGGATGCCTCGGCCCGCCGTCTGGAACACGCGGCCCGGATGGAGGCTGACCTGATCGCCATGATGCAAGAGGCCGTGCCGGATGCCGAAGGGTCTGAGGCGCAACCTTTGAATCTTACCGAGACCTGTCAAGCCTTGCGTGACAAGGGGCATGTGCAGGTGCGGCCCGATCTGGTGGAAACCATTCTGCGCGGCATGGCGCAGGATGGGCGTGATCAGGATGGCGGCAGGGGCAACCTGACCCTGCGCAAGGTCAGCCGGAATACGATTTTCGTGCGGCTGGAGCGGTCTTGGCCTGTGGTCGCCCGCACCGCCGACCTGCGGCGGCAGGGGGCGCGGGCGCTTCTGTCCCATCTGACGGGCAAGGTCTCTAAGGGCACAC
>JAKQLM010000002.1 GCA_029567145.1 Pseudomonadota bacterium | reverse complement strand
CGCGCGCAGCCTTTTGTACAAGATCGCAACTCTGCTGCCGCAATCGGGAATCGAAACTGACGGCTGACCCATGCGCCCAAAATCCTTCGAAGGATTTTGCAGAAGTTTTCGAAAACTTTTGGCCCCGCCCGAACGCTGCTGACAGACCCATGTCAGTTGCCCCCTGCCATACCCGCCCCATCGCAACCGATGGAGATGACGATGCACTCGCTTGAACAAGTGACCTTCCGCCTGGTCCCCGGCACAGACCGCGCGGCCTTCCTGGCCGCCGCAAAGGCCACCGACCCCGTGGTCCGCCGCCAGCCCGGCTTTCAATCCCGCAGGTTGGTCGAAGGCGCGGATGGCACTTGGGGCGACCTAGTGACCTGGGCCAGCCATGCGGACGCCCTGGCCGCAGCCGAAGCGGTGATGTCCGACCCCGGTTTCGCCCCCTTTGGCGCGATGATTGACGGGCCGACCGTGCGGATGACGCATTCCGCGCTTGTCTGGCAAGTCGACTGACGCCACCCTTCGCCCATGCGCCGCACCGACCGCCTGTTCGACCTGATCCAGATCCTGCGCGACGGGCGGTTGCACACCGCCCGCGACATGGCCGAGCGGGTCGAGGTATCGGTGCGGACGCTTTGGCGCGACATGGCCAGCCTGCAGGCCTCGGGGCTGCCGGTCGATGGCGAACGCGGCGTGGGCTACATCCTGCGCGAGACGATCGACCTGCCGCCCCTCAGCCTGACGCCCGACGAGATCGAGGCGTTGCGCCTTGGCGCGGCCCTTGTCGCGCGCGGGGCGGACCCCTCGCTGGCGCGCGCCGCCCAGATGCTGCGCGCCAAGGTGGAAAGCGTGCTGCCCGACCGGTGGCGCCTGCCGCCCGCGACCGATGGCCCCTTCATCTTCACCGGGCGCGAAACCGAAGACAGCGCGATCCACCTACCGCCCCTGCGCCATGCCCTGCGCGAACGGCTGCGGGTCAGGCTGGTCTACCGAGATGCCGCTGGCAGCTATTCCACCCGGCTGGTCCGCCCCTTGCAACTGGAGTTCTGGGGCCGGGTCTGGACGCTGGCCGCCTGGTGCGAAACGCGCGGCGACTTTCGCAGTTTCCGGCTGGACCGGATCGAGCAGCTGATCCTGACCGACGATCCCTTTGCCGCCGAACCCGGGCGCGAGCTGGCCGACTACATGGCCCGCCATGACCGCCCGCCGTCGTCCGATGGCCGTTGGAACGTCGAAGACACCGATCAGGACTGGGACGACGACACCGCACCACCGCCCCGCGGCCCGACCGTGTGACCGATTCGCGTGTCGGCCGGCCCCAGGGTTAACGACCTCTGGCCCCGGCGCACGTAGCGACGGAAGGAAGACGCGATGAAGACGGGATAAAGACGCGGAAATGCGGGCTAAGCTGTTGATTTAACGCAGCGTCCCTCAGACCCCGAACACAAAGCAGCGATCCCGTCGGATCATCAGCCACAAGACCGTTCCGGGACGCGGCAGGAACACTCCCGGCACGCTGGTGGTCAGTTTCGCGCCTTCGAAGTCCATCGCGAAATCCACCAGGCTCTCGCGGCCCAGATACCGGTTGCGCAGCACCGTCCCCCGCGCCGGAGTACCATCCTCCGGTGTCGGATTTGGCCCCCGCCCGGCCCGGTCAAAGTCGATCCGCAGGTGCTGCGGGCGGATCACGATCTCGACCTCGGCCCCATCAGCGTGGCCCGGCGTCAGGAACGCCCCGAACGGAGTGTCCGTCAAAGCCCCCCGTGAGGTGCCCCGGATGACGTTGATATCGCTGAAGAAAGCCGCCGCCGCCTTGTCCACCGGCGCGTTGTAGACGTTGTAGGGTGCGCCCTTCTGCACGATCCGCCCGGCCCGCATCAGCGCGATCTCGTCGGCCATCCGCATCGCCTCATCCGGCTCATGCGTGACCAGAAGAACCGCCGTGCCCTCTTCCTTCAGCAGCTCCAGCGTCCGGTCGCGGATGCCGTCGCGTAGCCGGTTGTCCAGGCCCGAGAACGGCTCGTCCATCAGCATGACCCGGGGCCGGGGCGCCAGCGCCCGCGCCAGCGCCACCCGCTGCTGTTCCCCGCCCGAAAGCTGGTGCGGATGCTTGGGTCCGAACCCGGAAAGATCCACCTTTTCAAGCAGTTCCCCAACCCGCCGCGCCCTTTCCATCCGGTCGGTCCGCAGCCCGAAACCGACATTTTCCGCCACCGTCAGATGCGGAAACAACGCGAAATCCTGAAACATCAGCCCGACCGAGCGCGCCTCGGGCGGGACATGAACCCCCGGTCCCGCGACCTGCCGCCCGTCGATGCGGATCTCGCCCGACTCGGCCCGTTCCACCCCGGCGATCATCCGCAGGGTCGTGGATTTCCCGCAGCCCGACGGCCCCAGCAGGCAGGTCACCTGCCCTGCCGCCACGCTCAACGACACGTCATCCACCACCGGCCGCCCGCCAAAGGCGCGGGTCAGGTGCGAGACCTCCAGTCGAAGGGGGATGCTGTCCGGCATGAAACCCGTGGAAAATGCTGGGTCTTTCCCTACCAGCCCCATCCCGGCGCGACAAGCTTACATGGTCGCGTTGGCTTACATGGTCGTGTTGGTCGCCCCGCCGTCCAGCAGGATGTTCTGCCCGACGATGAACCCGGCAAACTGCGAACACAGGAACGCGCAGGCCGCACCGAACTCGGCCGCCGTGCCATAGCGTCCCGCCGGGATCGTCGCCGCGCGCTCGGCAATCGCGTCCTCCATGCTGATCCCGCGCGCCTTGACCACCGCCCCGTCCAACGCGATCGCCCGGTCCGTTGCATGGATGCCGGGCAGCAAGTTGTTGATCACAACACCTTTTCCGGCAACCTGCCGCGAGGTGCCGCCGACGAACCCGGTCAGCCCCGCCCGCGCCGCGTTCGACAGGCCCAGAACCGGGACCGGCGCTTTGACCGACACGCTGGTGATGTTGACCACCCGCCCCCAGCCCTGCGCCATCATCCC
>JAKQLM010000475.1 GCA_029567145.1 Pseudomonadota bacterium | reverse complement strand
CCCGCGCCCTTGCGCGACCAGATCAGCCGGTCCACCCCGTCCAGCGCCACGACCTTGCTGTCACTGGGCGCCTCGCTGCCCAAAGCCGCCACCAGCGCCGCCGTGTCCATGCCGGGCAGACTGGCAAAGGCGTCGAACAGCGCCTCGGCCCCGTCCGCCTCGACCGGGATGTACAGCTGCTGGCCATCCCCCTGCCGCAGCTTCCACGCCCGGCGTCCGCGCAGCGTCATCAGCCGCACTTCGGCCAGTTCCGGAAGGCCGACAAAGCCGCCAACGCGCGGCCCCATATACGCGATCTGTGCCTCGGTCACCCGGACGATGCCGGGGGCCTCGCCGACCTGCTGGAACCGCATCCGGCGCAGCGACACCAGCACCCAGCCCAGACCCAGACCCGCGATCCCGCCGCCCAGCGGCACCAGAAGATACCCTCCACGCGACGCGACCCACAGCCCGACCCCGGTCAGGATCAGCGCCACAATCACCTCGCGCCCACGGCGGGCGGCGGCCAGAAGCTCGGGGCGGATCAGGGACATGGGGGCACCGTGGCAGGATCGGTCAGCAGGACAAGCGCAAACTCCAGCGACGGCTGGAACCCGATTCCAAGATAGGCCCGCGCGGCGGCTTCGCTTGCGGCAAACAGCACCGCGCGCGCCGCGCCCGCGTCCCGCGCCTCGGCCAGATGCAGCGCGACGGCCGCCTTTGCATGGCCGCGCCCCCGCAAGGCAGGCGGAGTATAAACCCCGCCGACTTGCACGATCTCGGCCAGCCGCGCGTTGAACCCGGTCATCGCGACGGGCTGGCCGTCCCGCAGCAGGACGCGGTGACTGCCTTCGGCGATATAGCCCGCGATTTCCTCGGCCGCGCGGTCCTGCGCTTGGCGACCGACGGTTCCCAGAACGTCGCCGTGATACGCCGCCCGCCACGCCACCAGCACATCGCGCCACGCATCGCTTGCCGGAACCAGCACCGCGCCCGCCGCATCCGGCACCCGCAGCGCGGCAAGGTCCAACGCAAAGCCCGGCTCGTCCCGGTCCAGCCGCGCAGGCAACCCGTCCAGCCCCAGGGCCGCCAGCACCTGACGCACGCAAGCGACCGGCCCGACCGCCCCGCTGACCAGACACCCGGCCATCGCCGCCCGCAAGCCCGACAGGTCCGCCCCGCCTTCCAGCAAAGGCATCACCATCCCCCGCCGGTTGACGCCGACCACGCCCTGCCCACCCACCAGCCAGAACCGCGAGGCCCGGAAATCCGCCGTCGGAAAATCCCCCCGCCCCACGCCTTGCGTCCGCAGGTTCGACAAGGGAAACATCGCCCCGTCGATCCGCCGCAACAAAAGCGCTTCCAGCAGCGCCCGATCCTCGGGCCCGGCCTCGCGGATCATCGCCAGTCCCCGCAGGCCGCCTGCCACAGCGTGATCGCCGCGACCGCCGCCGTATCGGCGCGCAGGATGCGGGGACCAAGCGACAGCGGCACGACATAGGGCAGACCGCGCAGCCGCTGGATTTCGCCGGGGTCAAAGCCGCCCTCGGGTCCGATCAGGATCGCCGCCGGACCGGAAACCGGCGTCAGCGTCGCAGGCCGGCCAAGCGCCGTTTCGTCGCACCAGTACAGCCGCCGCCCCTCGGGCCATTGCCGCAAAAGCCGGTCCAGCGGCAACAGGTCCGCCACCTCGGGCACATAGGTCGCGCCGCATTGTTCCGCCGCCTCGATGGCGTGGGCGGTCATCTTGTCCTGCCGCAGGCGCTCGGCGTTCGTGCGGCGGGTCTGCACCGGCAAGACGCGTTGCACCCCAAGTTCCACCGCCTTTTCCACGATGAAATCGGTCCGCGCCTTCTTGATCGGCGCGAACAGCAGCCACAGGTCCGGCGGCATCTGCAGCGGCCTGGTCTGCGCCTCACATGTCGCAATCGCCCCGCGTTTCCCCGCCACGGTCAGGCTCGCCCGCCACTCGCCATCCCGCCCGTTGAACAGCAGCACCCCGGCCCCGACCGCCAGCCGCATCACCCCGGTCAGGTAATGCGACTGATCCGGCGACAGGGGCACCGCTTGCCCCGCCGCAAGCGGGTGGTCTACATAAAGCCTGATCTTCGCATCCATGAGCCAGAACCTATGTCCCAGCCGCCGCAAATGCCAGAGGGGCTGCCGACCGGAGCCGTCGCCGACGCAGCACGGGACAACTGGGTCGACCGCTTTGCCCCCGGCCCCACGCGCCCCTTCCTGCGCCTGTCGCGCGCCGACCGGCCGATCGGCACCTGGCTTCTGCTGATCCCCTGCCTTTGGGCGCTGGCGCTGGCGGGCGGCGCAGGCGGCTTCCGGCCCTGGGATCTCTGGCTGGCGCTGTCTTGCGGGATCGGGGCGTTCCTGATGCGCGGCGCAGGCTGCACCTGGAACGACATCACCGACCGCGACATCGACGCCGCCGTCACCCGCACCCGCAGCCGCCCGATCCCCTCGGGCCAAGTCACCGTCAAGGGGGCCCTGATCTGGATGGCCGCGCAATCCCTGATCGCGGCGCTGATCCTGTTCACCTACAACGGCCTTGCCATCGCGCTTGGCATCGCCAGCCTTGCCCTGGTGGCGATCTACC
Organism: Pseudomonadota bacterium; assembly: GCA_029567145.1. GTDB lineage: Bacteria > Pseudomonadota > Alphaproteobacteria > Rhodobacterales > Rhodobacteraceae > Tabrizicola. The sequence goes on along the minus strand of JAKQLM010000475.1, from coordinate 7,969 downwards.
CCTTTGCCAAACGTTTTACCTGGTGGCCGCAGGTGTTCCTGGGCCTGGCCTTCAACTGGGGCGCGCTTCTGGCCTGGGCCGCCCATGCCGGGGCCATCCCCCCCGCCGCCCTCCTGCTGTACGCGGCTGGCATCGCCTGGACGCTATACTATGACACGATCTACGCCCATCAGGACCGCGAGGATGACGCCCTGATCGGCGTGAAATCCACCGCGCGCCTGTTCGGCGCCCAGACCCGGCCCTGGCTGCGCGGGTTCTTCGTCCTGACGATCCTGCTGTTCGGGGCCGCCGTGGTGCTGGCCCACGCCCCGCAAGGCCGCCCCCTGGCCATGGCCGTGGCCCTGGCGGGCGTCTGGGCGATGGGCTGGCACATCACCTGGCAGATGGCGCGGCTGGACCTTGACGACCCGGCCTCGTGCCTGCGCGCCTTTCGTGCCAACCGCGACGCCGGGCTGATCCCTGTGCCGTTTCTTGCCTGTGCCGCATGGCTTGGTTGAACATGGCCCCCCAAACCCCTAGGAAGCCCTGGGCACCCTGCCCCAGATGAGTCTTTCAAAGCCGGACCCCGTGCTGCCACATATCCGCAAACTGTCGTCCACCACGCTGGCGCTTCTGGCTTTCATTCTGGCGGCCATCGTCATGGTCAGTGTCGCCTATGGCGCAGCGCTGATCATCGAAAGCCGCACTCAGACCGCCGTCACCGCGCGCCTTGCCGACCAGAAGATCGACTGGATCACCGTCCAGACCGACGGGTTGCAGGTCCGCCTGACCGGCACCGCCCCGAACGAGGCGGCGCGCTTTCGCGCGGTGAACCTGGTCGGCGCGATGGTCGATGCCTCGCGCATCCGCGACGGGCTGGACGTGACCCCCGCCAGCGCGGTCAAGGCTCCCGATTTCTCGGTCCAGATGCTGAGGACCGAAGACGGCATCCAGTTGATCGGCCTGCTGCCGCAGAACGCCCCCGACGGCACCCCGACGGAAACCGATCTTGCCGCCGCCGCCGCCGCGCTTTCCGACGGGGTCGAGCCTGCGAACATGCTGGAGACCGCCGATTACCCGGCCCCCGCCACCTGGGGCGACGCCCTTGCCTTCGGACTCGAGGCGCTGAAACGCCTGCCGCGCTCCAAGGTCTCGGTCTCGGCTTCGGTGGTCGAAGTCACGGCGATCTCTGACAGCGATGACGAAAAACGCCGGCTGGAACGCGAGCTGCGCGCCCTTGCCCCCGAAACCGTGCGGCTGGTGATGGACATCTCGGCCCCGCGCCCGGTGATCACGCCCTTTACGCTGCGCTTCGTGGTCGATGCCGAAGGCGCGCGGTTCGACAGCTGCTCTGCCGACACCGACCGCGCCCAGCGCCAGATCCTGTCGGCCGCCGCGACCGCAGGCGTCACCGGCACTCCGCGCTGCACCATCGGCCTTGGAACCCCGACCCCGCGCTGGTCCGAAGCCGTCGTCCAGGCGATCAAGGCCGTCGCCGAACTGGGCCAGGGCTCGGTCACCTTCTCGGACGCTGACGTGACCCTGCTGGCGGGCAGCGACGTGACGCAAGCCGCCTTTGACAAGGTGGTCGGCGAACTGGAAACCGGCCTGCCCGACGCGTTCTCCCTCACCTCCACGCTGGAAAAGAAAGAGGCCGCGACTCAGGGCCCCGCCGAATTCACCGCCACCCTGTCCGAGACGGGCAAGGTCGAACTTCGCGGCCGCCTGACCGACGAAACGCTGCGCCGCGCCGTCGATGCCTATGCCCGGTCCGCCTTTGAAGGCGCAGACGTGCTGACCGCCACCCGCATCGACGAAACGCTGCCCGACGGCTGGCCGATCCGCGTGCTGGCCGGTCTCGAGGCGCTGTCGCTGGTGGACAACGGCTCGCTTCTGGTCCGCGCCGACACGGTCGAGGTGACGGGCGTCACGGGGTCCATGGAAACCCGCGGCAAGATCACCCAGATCCTGTCGGGCAAGCTTGGCCAGGGCCAGACCTTCCGCGTCAACGTCCGCTATGACGAGGCGCTGGACCCCATCGCATCGCTGCCCACGCCCGAAGAATGCGTCGCCGACGTCAACCGCGTGACCGGCTTGACCAAGATCACCTTCAGCCCGGCCTCTGCCGAACTGGCCACCTCCGCCCGCCCCGTGCTGGACCAGCTGGCCGCGATCCTGATCGCCTGCCCGCCGATGCAGATCGAGATCGGCGGCCACACCGACAGCCAGGGCTCCGAAGGCGGCAATCAGGCTCTGTCGCAGGCCCGCGCCGAGGCCGTCCTTCTTGCGCTGCAGGGGCGGCGCGTCGACATCTCGGGCATGACGGCCAAGGGGTTTGGCGAATCGACCCCGATTGCCGACAACGAAACCGAAGAGGGCCGCGAGGCCAACCGCCGGATCGAATTCCTTCTGAAAGGCGTCCCCGCCGCCGCGCCCGCCGCCGTTCCCGCCGACACGCCCCCCCAGGCTGCAGCCGAAACGACCGCACCCCCCGAAAACCCGGCGGCCGCAGATCCCGATCCTGCCCCCGATCCTGTCCCCGACGCAGCCGCCGCCTTGACCGAAGGCCCGGACTTTTCCGCCGACACCAGCCCCTCTGTCGCGCCGACCGAAAAGACGCTACGACCCTTGCCACGGCCAGAGGACCTGAAGGCCGAAGGAAACCCATGAACCGCACCGAATTTGTCATTGCGACCGCCATCATCCTTCTGGTCGCCTTCGCCATGGGCTGGTTCGCGCATTGGCTGTTGCACCGCTTTACCCGCGTTGCGGGCGGCGACATGGCGGAAATGGACCGTCTGGCGCAATCCCTGCATGAGGCCGAGGAACTTCGCGATCAGGCGCTGGCCTATATGGAACAGCGCGAGGCGGAACTGATGAACCACATCAGCCAGACCGAAGCGGAACTGCGCGCCGCGATGGAAGGCCTGCGCGACGCACGGCACGAGGCCGAGGAAATGCGCGCCTACATCGAACGGATGCACGCCAACGGCTAAGCCAGGGCGATTTCTTTGAAGAAATCGCGCCGGACTTTTCAAAAAGTCCGGCCCATCCGTCCAGCCGCGCGCTGATTTGATCAAACCCTGGCCCGATCCCGCCCGGAAAACTGGACATCCCGCCCCCCGCATGGCACGCCTTTGCGCAATCAAATGGAGGCCCCCATGCTCGATTCCGTGACCGACCTTGCGTCCCTGCTGAAAGACCCCTCGCTTCTGGTGACCAAGGCCTATGTCGCCGGCGACTGGATCGACGCCGACGACAAGACCACTTTCCCCGTCACCAACCCCGCGCGGGGCGATGTGATCTGCCAGTTGCCGAACCTGGGCCGGGCCGAAACCGCCCGCGCGATCACCGCCGCACATGCCGCCCACCGCGAATGGGCCGCCCGCACCGCCAAGGAACGCGCGCAGGTCATGCGCCGCTGGTTCGATCTCTGCATGGCGAACCAGGATGACCTTGGCACGATCCTCACCGCCGAAATGGGCAAACCTCTGGCCGAGGCCAAGGGCGAAATCGCCTATGGCTCGTCCTACATCGAATTCTACGGCGAAGAAGCCAAGCGCACCTATGGCGAGATCATCCCCGGCCACCAGCGCGACAAGCGCATCCAGGTGCTGAAGCAGCCGATCGGCGTGGCCGCCTCGATCACGCCGTGGAACTTTCCGAACGCGATGATCGCCCGCAAGGTCGCGCCAGCGCTGGCCGCAGGCTGCGGCTTTGTCGCCCGTCCGGCTGCGGAAACGCCGCTGTCGGCGCTGGCGCTCGCACTCCTGGCAGAACGCGCCGGGGTGCCCAAGGGCCTGTTTTCGGTCATCACCTCGAAACGCTCTTCCGACATCGGCAAGGAATTCTGCGAAAACCCGCTGATCCGCAAGCTGACCTTCACCGGGTCAACCGAGGTCGGCCGCATCCTTTTGAAACAGGCCGCCGATCAGGTCCTGAAATGCAGCATGGAACTGGGCGGCAATGCCCCCTTCATCGTCTTTGACGACGCCGATCTGGATGCCGCCGTCGAAGGTGCGATGATCTCCAAATTCCGCAACAACGGCCAGACCTGCGTCTGTGCCAACCGGATCTACGTTCAGGCCGGGGTCTATGACGCCTTCGCCAAGAAACTCTCCGCCGCGGTCGAGAAACTTGCCATCGGCGACGGGCTGAAGGCAGGGGTCACCACCGGCCCCCTGATCAACGAAGCCGCGGTCGAGAAGGTCGAGGAACACATCGCCGACGTCCTGGCAGGCGGCGGCAAGGTCGTCACCGGCGGCAAGCGGCACGCGCTTGGCGGCACCTTCTTCCAGCCGACCGTCGTGACCGGCGTCACCACGCAGATGAAGGTCACGCAGGAAGAAACCTTCGGCCCGCTTGCCCCGCTCTTCAAGTTCGACACGGAAGAAGAGGTCATCCAGCGCGCCAACGACACGATCTTCGGCCTCGCCTCCTACTTCTATGCCCGCGACATCGGCCGCATCACCCGGGTGCAAGAGGCGCTGGAATACGGCATGGTCGGGGTCAACACCGGCCTCATCTCCAACGAAATGGCCCCGTTCGGCGGGGTCAAGCAATCCGGTCTTGGCCGCGAAGGCAGCCGTCACGGGCTCGATGATTACATGGAGTTGAAGTACATCTGCCTTTCGGTCTAGGGTCAGTTACCATATGTAACCAAAAGGGCGGCGGCAGGCCGCCCTTTGTCCTTGGAGGCCGCCATGACCGAAGAATACGTCCCCCCGAAAGTCTGGAAATGGGAACAGCCCTCGGGCGGCACCTTCGCCAGCATCAACCGCCCCATCGCCGGGGCCACGCATGACAAGGCCCTGCCGGTCGGCACGCATCCCTTGCAGCTTTACTCGCTGGCCACCCCGAACGGGATCAAGGTCACCATCCTGCTGGAGGAACTGCTTGAGGCGGGCCATGACGCCGAATACGACGCCTGGCTGATCGACATCGGCAAGGGCGACCAGTTCGGCAGCGGGTTTGTCACGGTGAACCCGAACTCGAAGATCCCCGCGCTGATGGACCAGTCCACTGGCCAGCGGGTGTTCGAGAGCGCCTCGATCATGCTCTACCTGTCCGAAAAATTCGGCGGTGCCTTCATCCCCAGGGACCCCGCCCAGCGGGCCGAGATGTTCAGCTGGCTGTTCTGGCAGATGGGCAGCGCGCCCTTCCTTGGCGGCGGCTTCGGGCATTTCTACGCCTATGCCCCGACCAAGCAGGAATACCCGATCAACCGCTACGCGATGGAGGTCAAACGCCAGCTGGACGTCCTTGATCGCCACCTTGCCGACCATGACTGGATGGCGGGCGAATATTCCCTTGCCGACATGGCGATCTATGCCTGGTATGGCAACCTTGTGCTGGGCCGCGCCTACAACGCCGCCGAATTCCTGGACGTCGCCAGCTACAAACACGTCCTGGCCTGGGCGCAGAAGATCGACGCCCGCCCCGCCGTGATCCGGGGCCGCAAGGTCAACCGGACCTGGGGCGAGCCGCACGAACAACTGCCCGAACGCCATTCGGCGGCGGATTTCGACACGCCTTAAGGTCGCGAACCGGCCCCTTGCCGTCGCGCATCGCCATGACAGACGGCCCGCAGTCCCCGAAGCTGCGGGCCTTCCTTCAGCGAAAGGCACGGCCCATGCAAACGATCACCAAACTGCCCCCGACCGACGGGATCGCCCCTTCGACCGGCGACCTTGACGGCTGGGTCGTCACCGAAGGCAGCCCGTCGATGAAGACCTGGGTGCTGCACACCGCCACGGACGGCAGCATGGTCTCGGGCATCTGGGAATGCACCAAGGGCAGCTATCACGCCACCTACACGGCGTACGAATACGTCGTCCTGATCAAGGGCCGGATCGTGATCACCCCCGATGGCGGCACCCCGGTCACCGTGCAGGCGGGCGACGCCTTCGTCGTCGAGAAAGACTTCAAGGGCACCTGGAAGATCGAGGAAGACGTCCGCAAGCATTTCGACTTCGTGGTCGGATGACCCGCATTGCCGTGGTCACCGGCGCTGCGGGCGGCATGGGGCGGGCGATCTCGGATCGCCTGCTGTCTGACGGTTTGCAGGTCATCGGCGTCGATATCGATGGCCCGGCACTTCTGACCATGGCCGCCGACCGCCAGGGCTTTGCGCCCGAAGCGGTGGACCTGACCGACCCCGACGCGATCACCGACCTTTTCGACCGCCTGACCGAAGCCCACGGCGGCGTGGACGCGCTGGTGAACAATGCGGGGACCTGCTTCATGTCCGATTTCCCCGACATCCCGGCAGCCGAGCTGACCCGGCAGATGGAGATCAACTTCCACTCCGCCTTTCATTGCTGCCAGCAGGCCGTCAAGGCCATGGCGGGGCGAACGGGGGTGCGCAAGATCGTCAACATCTCCTCGAACGGGGCCTACAACTTCGACGTCTTCGATCCCCCGCATTACCGCGCCTCGAAGGCCGCGATGGACACGCTGACCAAAGACCTCGCCCGCCGCTATGCGCGCGACAGGATCGCGGTGAACTCCATCGCTCCGGCGATGACCGAAACGCCGCTCTTCAACGTGCTGACCGAAGATGTCCTGGCGAAAGCCATCAGCGCCATGCCGCATGGTCACGCGATGCACCCGGACGAGATTGCCGCCTGGGTCGGCTTCCTGATCTCGCCCGCCGGGGACGTGTCGTCGGGCAACATCATCATCCTGAACCAGGGGCGCGACGTCCGGTGAAGGGACCAAGTCCCGTCCTCCCGAAGTTTGACAAGACTCTTGCTTGAAAGTCCCTGGCCGGGGCCGACCTCCATCTGACGGCCCCCACCTCTCCCGGCGCTCTCGGCCCTGGGCGCCTGACCTCGCCGATTCGCGCCCGCCGATCCGCGCCCCCCAAACACCCTGCACCTGCCCTGATCATAACGCAGCGGCGCTCCCTGACCAGCGCCCCCGGTCCCCGCGCTCGCGCACAGCCGCAAGCCGGCCACCGTCGGCACATCGGACACCCGACCCGCAACCCCCTGAGAACGCTTGCGTTATCCGATAACACGCGGCTGTTTTCCCCTAGCGCGGCGCTGCTTTTGCCTAGCGTCCCCCCGGTGCCCATACCCAATGGCATCGACCCGACGCATTCGGGGACCACCCAAGCCGACACACCCCGGCACATCCGGGACAACCCAAACGAAGAAGGAAACGACATGCTGCTCCCTGTCATGACCGCCAAGCGCAACCTGATCGCCGCCCTGGCCGCTTTGTCCATCGCCGCCCCCGCCGCCCCCGCCCTGGCCTGGGGCGACAAGGAACAGGGCTTTGTCGCCGGCGTTGCCACCGCCGTCATCATCGACGAGCTTCTGAAGAACAACCGCAAGGCCCGTGCCTACGACCGTGGCCATGCCGCCCCGGTCTATGTCGAACCCGCGCCGGTCTACGTGCCCGCGCACAGCTCGATCTACAGCACGCCTGCCGCCCGCGCCTTCCAAAGCTACTCGCTGTCGGAACGCAAGGCGATCCAGCGCAACCTGCGCGCCTGGGGCTACTATCGCGGCGGCATCGACGGGTCGTTCGGCCCCGGCACCTACAACGCGGTTGTCGCCTATGCCCGCGACGAAGGCGCGTCCTTGCGCAACACAGCCAGCGCCTATGGCGTCTATGACGGCATGATCTACTGATCCCTCCCCCCGGTCCAAGTGATGATCATGCCCCATGCCCCCGGCCCGGCCCCAGATCAAGACGGGGATCGGACCGGGGGATCTTCCGTTTCGGGGGGTCTCTTTGTCCGCGGCAAGGATTTCAGGGTCCGACCCGTCACCTCTGCCAAGGATTGCCCTTCGGCCCGCGTCCCAGATAACGTGATGCTGATGGACACGCCGGACGAGATGCTTGCAACTTCCGCCGCCCAGGGGGATCGGGCGGCTTTTGCCACGCTGGTCGGGCGGCACTATGACCGCATTCATGGCCTGGCCTGGCGGATGACCGGATCACGGGCCGAAGCCGAGGATCTGGCCCAGGACATCTGCGC
>JAKQLM010000801.1 GCA_029567145.1 Pseudomonadota bacterium | reverse complement strand
CATGGCGCATGAAGTCCGTTGCATCAAAGCCGTCGGGGAAGGTCAGCCAGGTGAAAAGGCCGCCTTGCGGATCGGTGGCGACGATGTCCTGCGGAAAATGCTGGCGGATCGCGTCCAGCATCATCTCTTTCTTCGCGGCATAGGCGGTGCGCAGGGTGGCGATGTGGGCGTCCAGATCGTAGCGGTCCAGAAACAGGCTGGCCGCGGCCATGTTCAGGGTCGAGGTCTGGGTGTCGGCAGCGACCTTCAGCTGTCCCATCCGGGCCAGAAGCCAGGGCGCGGCCAGGGCCCAGCCAAGGCGCAGGCCGGGCACCAGAACCTTGGAAAAGCTGCCCAGGTGGATCACCCGGCCTTCGGTGTCCAGCGATTTCAGCGTCGGCAGGTGCTGCCCGGCAAAGCGGATGTGGCGGTAGGGCGTATCCTCCAGCACGATGAGGTCGTGGCGGTTTGCCAGCGCGATCAGGTGCTTGCGGCGATCCAGCGACAGGGTGACCCCGGTCGGGTTCTGGAAATCCGGCACGGTGTAGATCATCCGGGCGCGGGGCGTGGCGGCCAGCAGCGCCTGTAGCCGGTCGGTCTGCATCCCATCGGCATCCACGGGCACGACCGCATAGTCGGGCTGGCTGGGGGCAAAGGCGATCAGCGCGCCCAGAAAGGTCGGGTCTTCGGTCACGATCACATCGCCCGGGTCGATCAGCATCCGCGCGGCGAAATCCAGCCCCTGTTGCGAGCCTTGCAGGACGAGAATGTCATCGCCGGTGCAGGCCATGCCATCCGCCGTCATCAGCCCGGCGATCTGGTCGCGCAGGTGCGGCAACCCGTTCGAGGGCGCGTATTGCATCGCCGCCCCGCCCGGACTGCGGAGGATATCGTGAAAGACCGCGTCCAACTGGTCGACGGGAAACAGGCTTGCGTCGGGATAGCCCCCACCGAACGAGATGATCGACGGGTCGGCGCCCAGGGCCAGCAGCTCTCCTATGGCCGAGGGTTGCACCAACGCCATGCGCTGCGCGTATCTGGGGGTCATGCGGGGTCCGTCCTGATCGATCCTGGGGCCACGTTTCACGATCGGGCGGCCTTGCGCAAGCCAGCCCTGCACACCGGGGCGCGCAACGCGGATCGCGGCCCTGTCAGCCCGGATCCGTGGCGGGGTCAGGGGTCGCGCGCGGCACGACAGAGACGCCGTCCGCCACAAGATCGCTGGGGTGCAGGATCACCCGGTCACCGGACTGCAGACCGTCAAGCACCTGGGCGATGCGGTCGTTGCGTTCGCCCAGGGTGATGGTCTGGAGCCGGGCCTGCCCGTCCCGGATGACATAGGTCGCCCAATCGGTTCCATCGCGGAACAGCGCCCCGACCGGGATGGTCAGGACCTGGTCCTGCCGCCACAGGCTGATCCGGGTGATGACCCGGAACCCGTGGCCAAGCTGGGTCCACTGGGACGCGGGGCCGGTCAGCGAAAGAAGGACCTTGACCCGCTGTTCGTCGATCCCAAGCGCCGAGACCCGGGTCACGGCAGACGGCTCTACCCGGTCGACGACTGCGGAAATCGTCGCGCCACCCCAGCCGGTAATCGTCGCCGTGGCCCCCGCCTGCACCCGGACCGCGTCGCGGGACAGAAGGTCGACCACGATTTCCATGTCCGACGGATCGCCGATTTCGACAAGCGGCGTGCCGGGTTGGATCACCTGTTCGCTTTCGGACAGCACCCGCAGGACGCGGCCCGAGGCCGGGGCCAGCACCTTCACGCAGCATCTGCCCGCCTCGCCCGCCTGATCCGGGCGCAGGACGGCAAGCGCGCTTTCCAGCTCTTTTTCACGCACGGCAAGGTTGGCCAGCGCGCTGCTGACCGCCGCTTGCGCCGTCTTGTGTTCGCGGACGGCCGTGTCGTAGCTGCGCTGGGAAATCGCGCCTTTGGCGTAAAGCGCGACCGCGCGGTTGGCTTCGCTGGCCATGAACTCGTCCGCAGCCTGGGCCTGGGCCAGTTGCGCGCGGGCGAGGTCCATCGCGGCCTGGGCTGCTGCGGCCGACGCCTCGGCCACCGCGCGCGACCGGCTGTCCAGAAGCACCGGGGCGGCTGGTCCGATCAGCGCCACGACGGTTTCGCCTTTGGTCACCGCGTCGCCCGGATGCAGACTGATCCGCTGCAACTTGCCCGCGATGGTGGCTGAGACGGTGTAGACGTCACGGATGCGGGCCTCGCCTTCTTCTTCGACCACGATCTCCAGCGTGCGCGGGGCGACATCGCCCAGGTCCACCTCGACGGGCCGGGGCATGAAGGCCCAGACCAGAAAGCCGATCAAAAGCAGCACGATAGCGGCAGGGATGAGGCGGCGCATGGGTCACTCCCGTGTCTTGAGAACTTCGATCATGTCAAGGTTGCTGATCCGCCCCCGGATCGCAAAGGCCGACACCAGGGCTGCGGCCAGCACGACCAGGCTGGCGGTGGCAAACACCTCGCGCCCCATGACAAAGGGCACGCGGTAGAGATCCGAGGAAAAGGCCGCGACCATAGCCAGCCCGATGCCGTAGCCGATCAGCCAGCCAAGGGGTTGGGCCATAAGAACGACGGCGGCCAGTTCGGCAAAAAGCACGCCGGCCACTTCGCTGTTGGTGAAGCCAAGGACGCGCAGGCTGGCAAGCTCTCGGCCCTGTTCGGAGAGTGCGATGCGGGCAAAGTTGTAGACGACGCCTACGGCGATGATCGTGGCAAGGGTGACGTAGACGCTGATCATCACGGTGATGTTTTCGGCCAGGGTTTCCTGAAACCGGTCCAGCATCAGCGCCGTGACGGTGATCAGCTCGGTCTTCGGGGCGGATTTCGCGGCGGCGTAAAAGGCGGTTTCGTCGCGGCCGTCGATCATCAGGTTCAGCCCCGACACCATCGCCCCTTCGCCCATCAGCCGGTTCAGGGCGTCGATGTCCATCGCGGCCCCCAGGCCGACATAGCCCAGCGAGATGCCGCTGACCGGCAGGACAAGGGTCGGGCGCGCGCCTTCCAGCACCTCGACGGTGACCAGATCGCCGGGACGCACGTCCAGCGCGTCGGCCAGCGCCTCGGACAGGATCAACCCGCCTTCGGGCAGAACCATCGGCCGCATATCGGCGTCCAGCACGCGCGAAAGTTGCGAATCGGCCGGGTGCCCGACGATGCCCAGCTTCTTGGCCATCTGCCGGTGGCTGATCCGCGCCGAGACCATGCGGAACGGTTCGGCCACCATCACGCCCGGCATCTTGCGGACCGCAAAGAGGGTGCGCTGCGGTTCGGGCCCGCCAAAGACCACCTGGGCATCGTGCCGTTCGGTCCGGAAGAAAGTGATGTCGATCATGTAGGTGATAGACCCGAAGGACCAAAGCGATGCCACCAGGATCGCCACGGCCATGGCAACGCCAAGCACGCTGGAGGCGGTCCGGAACGGCCAGCGGAACAGGTGGCGCGCG
>JAKQLM010000794.1 GCA_029567145.1 Pseudomonadota bacterium | reverse complement strand
TGGCGGCTCGGGCGGCGGTGGTGGTGGCGGCGGTGGCTATGACGACCGCGGCGGCTATGATGATGGCGGTCAGGGTGGCGGCGGGTCGCAAGGCGGGCGCGGCAGCTTTGGTGGCGGGTCCAGCGGTGGCGGCGGCGGCGGTGGCCGGGCCGACATGGACGACGAACTCCCGTTCTGATCCACGCTTCAGCGCCACTGGACCTTGGCCGGTCTATTCCCTATATAATCGGTCAACAACCTTTGGCGCCGAGTACAAGACATGCAGGACCAGACCGTGGGTCAGACCGAGGGTGCCCCCCTCATCAAGCCCTCTACCACCGACCATCCGCTCTATCCGCAGATAGTCGAAGCCTGTCGCACGGTCTTTGACCCGGAAATTCCGGTCAATATCTATGACCTCGGGCTGGTCTACACCATCGAGATCGGCCCCGAGAATGCCGTCGACATCACCATGACCCTCACCGCCCCCGGCTGCCCCGTGGCCGGAGAGATGCCCGGCTGGGTCGCCAATGCCGTCGAACCCTTGGCCGGAGTGAAACAGGTCGATGTCCACATGACCTTCGACCCGCCCTGGGGCATGGACATGATGTCGGACGAGGCCCGGTTGGAACTGGGCTTCATGTAGGGCAGCCCCTCCATACGGCCTATGGACTTGATTTATTCGATTTAAGGCTGTATGACTTGATAATCGAACTATCAAGGTCATAGACCCTATGCACCTCGCACCCGTTGCCGTCATCACCGGAGACCTTGTCGCGTCGACCAGACGGTCGGCGGCGCAGGTCGATGCCGCAATGCAGGCAATCCGCGACGCTTCGCGCAGGATTGCCGGCTGGCACGCCCCCCCGGCTGATACCCGCTTTACCCGCCATCGCGGTGACGGCTGGCAGATCGTGCTGGCCGCCCCCCACCACGCCCTTCGCGCCGCCGTGGTGATTCAGGCCCGGCTGATCGCGCTGGGCATGGAAAGCCGCATGTTCATCGGGATCGGCACCGCAGACACGCTGGGAACCGACACGCTGGCCGATGCTTCGGGGGACGTGTTCACCCTGTCGGGACAGGGGCTGGACGACATCGGCAACCGGATCCGGATCGGGTTCGACGGCAGCGGCGTCAGCGTCGAGGACAGGTTGATCGCAGAGCTTCTGGCAGAAAGGATGCAGCGCTGGACTGCTGCCCAGGCCGAGGCGGCAGCATTGCAACTTGCCTCGCCGACACGGATCGCCACCTTGGGAGAGGTCGGCAAGACGC
>JAKQLM010000777.1 GCA_029567145.1 Pseudomonadota bacterium | reverse complement strand
TGCGCGCCGAGATGATGCCAGCATCGGGCGCCAGCACCTGCGTGTTCTTCAGGCGCAGCAGCTGCGCGGCCAGGACGGCCTTTGCAGATTCCACCCGGGCCAAGGCGGTCTGTTCGGCCGCCAGGTACTGGCTGATCTGCTGCCCGCTGAATGTGCCGGTGTTCAGCAAGGTTCGAACCCGGTTTGCATTGGCCGTCGCTTCGGTCGCCTGCGCGCTGGTCTCGGCCACGCCCGCGCGCGCCTGCGCGACCTCCGCCTGCACGCTGTCATCGGAAAAACGGGCCAGCACCTGACCACGCGGGACCACGTCGCCCACATTGACCAGCACCTCGGCCAGGCGCAGCCCGTTGCTTTCGGTGCCGACGCTGGCCTCCTGCCACGCGGCAATGCTGCCGTTGGCGGCCAGCTTGATCGGCAGCCGGGTCGCCACGGGCTGCGTGGTCGTCACCGTCAACGCTGGTCGGGCCGGGGACTTCGCCCCCTTCGCAGCGGATTCGGCGGCCTTGTCGGTGGCGGGGGTTTGAGTCAGGTACAAGGTCGCTGCCGTGGCGACGAGGACGATCGCACCGATGGCAAGGGCGGTGGTCTTTGGGCGGAGTTTCATGGCGGAACGGTCGAAGGTCATGGGGTCTGAGGCTGCGGATTCAGCGGCTCGCCTTGCCATCGGTCAGGGCCCCGGCACGGGTGCGACGGCTCATCGTCGGCGAGCGAGGGTCCGCGGGGTTCTGGCCTGGACGGCGCGAAGCCCGGATCATGGCATGTTCGGAAAGCCGGTGCAGGCCGATTCCGGAAATGGCGGACGCGCGCCACCGTGCTTTGCCTGCAATGCCGTGGGGGGAGAACGAGGCGGACCACAGACCTTGCAGGCCATCAACAAGAAAGCCTGGACCATCGGTCGGATCCAGGCTTTTCGTGGTTCGGCCCCCGGGTGGGCCCGGCTTTCGTGATGCCCCGCTCAGGCGGGTCCGGTCCTTACACCCAGTGAACGGCCCCTTTTTTGCCGTACCAGCTGTCCAGCTTCGGTTCCACGGCGGCTTCGATCCGGGTGCGCCGGATCTTCATGGTGGGGGTCAGGTAGCCGTTCTCCACGGTCCAGGGTTCGGGCGCCACCACGATCATCTGCAGCT
>JAKQLM010000769.1 GCA_029567145.1 Pseudomonadota bacterium | reverse complement strand
CTGTTTCCCAACCTGACGGTGGCCGACAACGTGGCCTTTGGCCTGAAGGTCAAAGGGGTCGCAAAACCCGAACGCGACGCCCGCGTGGCCGAGATGCTGGCGCTGATCGGCCTGCCGGACAAGGGCGCGTCCTATCCGTTCCAGCTGTCGGGCGGCCAGCAGCAGCGTGTGGCCCTGGCCCGCGCCCTGGCCCCCAGCCCGCGCGTCCTGCTTCTGGACGAACCCCTGTCGGCGCTGGACGCCAAGGTCCGGGTCAGCTTGCGCAACCAGATCCGCGAGATCCAGCAGCGCCTGGGCATCACGACGATCTTCGTGACCCACGACCAGGAAGAGGCGATGAGCATCTCCGACCGGATCGTGGTGATGAATGCCGGGATCGCCGATCAGGTCGGCGCGCCGTTTGAAATCTACAACCGCCCCACGACCCGTTTCGTCGCGAACTTCGTCGGCACGCTGAACACCTTCGCCGTGACGGTCGAGGATGCCGCCGCCGGCAAGGTCCGGCTGGCCGGTGAGGTCCTGTCGCTTCCTGGTGCGGTCAGCGCCGCAAAGGGGGCAGACATGGCCATCGCCCTGCGGCCCGAAGCGCTGCGGCTGGGCCGTGAGCCGGGCTATGAAACCGTGCTGCCGGGCGTGATCGAGGATGTGCACTTCATGGGCTCGATCATCCGGCTGCGGGCCAAGGTGGCCGGGGAGACCGTGGTGATGGACACGTTCAACCGCGCCGACCAGCCCCCGCCGGTGGCCGGGACGGCGATCGAGATCAGCCTGTCCGGCAAGGACGCCATTTTGCTGAACGGGTAAGGCGGGTCAAAATCCTTCAAAGGATCTTGCAAAAGTTTTCGAAAACTTTTGGCCCCTAGCCCCAGGTCGGGTGGAACTTGCCAGCCGGGGACAGGGTGAAAATCTCGCAGCCCGTGGCCGTGACGCCCACCGAATGTTCAAACTGCGCCGACAGCGACTTGTCGCGGGTGACGGCAGTCCAGTCGTCGGCCAGCACCTTCGTCTCGGGCCGTCCAAGGTTCACCATCGGCTCGATGGTGAAGAACATGCCTTCCTCCAGCACCGGACCCGCGCCCGCGCGGCCATAGTGCAGCACGTTCGGCGGCGCGTGGAACACCCGGCCCAAGCCATGCCCGCAGAAGTCGCGGACGACGGACATGCGCTGCGCCTCGACATAGGACTGGATCGCATGGCCAATGTCGCCAAAGCTGTTGCCCGGTTTGACCGCCGCAATCCCGCGCATCAGGCCCTCATGCGTGACCTCGATCAGACGTTCGGCCTTCCGCGCCAGCTGTCCGGCCACATACATCCGGCTGGTGTCGCCGAACCAGCCGTCCACGATCACGGTCACGTCGATGTTCAGGATGTCCCCGTCCATCAGCACCTTCTGTCCCGGAATCCCGTGGCAGACGACATGGTTCACCGAAATGCAGGACGCGTGCTTGTATCCCTTGTAGCCGATTGTGGCCGAAGTGACGCCGCGCCGCTTGATGTCTTCGGTGATGAAATCGTCGATCGCCGCCGTCGTCGCACCGGGCACGACAAGCGACGTCACCGCGTCCAGAATCTCGGCCGCCACCCTGCCCGCCAGGCGCATGCCCGCGAAATCCGCATCCTCGTAGATGCGGATGCCATCCTTCGTGATCCGGGCGCGCTGTTCGTCCAAGGCAGGTCTCCTTGCGCCTTACATAAGAGCCTTGCGCGGAATTGGCCAGAGGCCCGGTCAGAACGCGGGTTTGAAAGCCGCTGCTGCAGGTCTATACCCAACCGCAAAGGAGTGCCGACATGACCAATCCAACTGCCGCCATGCTGGTGATCGGCGATGAAATCCTGTCGGGTCGCACGCGCGATTCGAACATGCACTACCTGGCCGGAGAGCTGACGCGGATCGGCATCACCCTGTGCGAGGTGCGGGTGGTCGCCGATGTGCAGGACGACATCGTCGCCGCCCTGCAGGCGCTGTCGGCGCGCTACGCCCATGTCTTCACCAGCGGCGGGATCGGCCCCACGCATGACGACATCACGGCGGATGCGGTGGCGCTGGCAATGGGCGCGACCATCGGCCACCGCGCCGATGCGATGGCTCTCCTCCAGGCGCATTACGACCGGGCGGGCCTGCCCTTCAACGAGGCGCGGCAGCGTATGGCGCGCATCCCCGATGGTGCTGCGCTGATCGACAACCCGGTGTCCACCGCGCCCGGCTTTACCCTTGGCAATGTGCATGTGATGGCCGGGGTGCCCAACATCTTTCAGGCGATGGTCGCCAGCGTGCTGCCAAAGCTGACCGGGGGCCCGCCGCTCTTGTCGCAATCGCTGCGCGTGGACCGGGGCGAGGGCGAGATTGCCACCCCGTTCGGCGCCCTTGCCTCGCAGTTTCCCGATCTGTCGATGGGGTCCTATCCGTTCCTCCAGAACGGCGCGCATGGCACCAACCTGGTGATCCGGGGCACCGATCCCGGGCGAGTGGCCGAGGCGATGGTCGCGCTGAACCGGCTGTTCGGATGACACCCGCGCTTCTGGCCCCCGACAGACTGGCCGAAGTGATGGAGGCGACCTGGCCCCCGGCAAAGGCTTGGCGCGAGGGTCCGTTCCTCTGCCGCGACGGGGCAGGCGGGGGCAAGCGCGTGTCGGCTGCCAGTTGTGAAGACGCCTGGACCAGTGCCGATCTGGACCGGCTTGACGCGCAGGGTCAGGGCCTGATGCTGATCCGCGCCACCGACACGGCGCTGGATGCGGCGCTGGCGGCGCGGGGCTGGCGGATCGTCGATCCCGTGGTCGCCTATGCTGCCCCGGTGGCCGACCTGACTGCCGACCTGCCGCCGCTGGCCGCCTTTGCGCATTGGCCCCCCCTGGAGATTGCGCGCGCGATCTGGGCGGAAGGCGGCATTGGTCCGGCGCGGGTCTCGGTGATGGAGCGGGTCGCGGGGCCACATGCCGCGATCATGGCGCGGCAGGGCGACCGCCCGGCGGGGGCGGTCTTTGTCGCCCGGCACGGGACCGACGCGATGCTTCACGCGCTGGAAGTGCGCGAAGGGTTGCGCCGCAACGGGGTGGGCGAAACGTTGCTGCGCGCGGCGGCGAACTGGGCGGCTGGTGCCGGGGCCACCCGGCTGTCGCTGGTGGTGACCGCGCGGAACACCGCCGCCCGTGCGCTCTACACTCGCCTTCACATGCAAGCTGTGGGACAGTATCACTACCGGATGAAATGATCGCGGAAAGCGGCGCGGGCAGTGCAGAACCTGATCAAGGCCATGTCGCTAACAGTCTGGGCCGGGGTGCCGTCGATGGCGCTTGGCCTGACGCTGGACCTGCCCGCCCCGGTGATCGGCGAGGAAAGCCGCAGCGAAACCCCCGGCAGCTATTCCCTGCCGCTGGCCCCGTTTTCCGCAGGCGGCGTGCCGTCCCGGTCGGTCGAAGGCGCGCTGGATCAGCGGGCGTTCCAGCTTGATGCGCCCGACCTGACAACCCTGGCCGTGATGCAGTCGCTGCGCGACCAGATCCGCGCGGCCGGCTATACCGTGCTTCTGGACTGCGACGCGCGGGCCTGTGGCGGGTTCGATTTCCGCTTTGGCACCGATGTGCTGCCGGAACCGGACATGCATGTGGACATGGGCGACTTTCGCTTTCTGTCAGCCGAACGCGAGGGCGAGGCGATTTCCGTCCTGGTCAGCCGGTCTGCCGCCTCGGCCTATGTGCAGATCACCCGCGTCTCGGCGTCGGACGCGCCGCCGCCCGCTCCGGTCGCGACGGTCGATCTGGACGCCGAAGTGCAGCGCGGTGTGGATGAGGTCGTGTCGGTCGCCGACAGCGACCTTGGCCGCGCGCTGGACGATGACGGCTATGCCGTGCTGGACGATCTGGTCTTTGCCAGCGGGGCCGCGACGCTGACTGACGGCACCTATGCCTCGCTTGCCGCAGTCGCCGACTGGCTGCGGGCGAACCCTGACGGGACGGTGGCGCTGGTTGGGCACACCGATGCGTCGGGCAGTCTGGCCGCCAACGTCGCCCTGTCGGAACGCCGGGCCGAGGCCGTCGCGCAGGTTCTGGTCGACAGCTACGGCGTGGACCGCACCCGGATCGCGGCCGAGGGGGTCGGGTTCCTGTCGCCGCTGGTGACCAACCAGACCGACGAGGGTCGCCAGAAAAACAGACGGGTCGAGGTGATCGTCACCTCGACCCGCTAAGGACCCGGACAGGAGAGAGGGAGGGAGGCCCCCGCCCGGATCGCCAGTGTCAGATCACCAGTTGTCGGGACCCTTTTCCATATAGCGCTTGGCCAGAAAGTCGATGAAGGCGCGGACCTTGGGTTGGGTGAACCGGCCCGGCGGGTAGACGGCATAGATGCCCAGCGTTTCGACCGGCAGGCCGGGGATCGCCTGTTCCACCAGCCCCTGACGCATCGCGTCGGCGTAAAGGAAGCTGGGCAGATAGGCGATGCCAAGCCCCGACACGGCGGCGTTCAGCAGCGATTGCCCGTCATTCACCGTCAGCCAGCCGACCGACCGGACCTGCCGCTTTTCACCCGAAGGCGCGGTGATCTTCCAGACGTTGCCGTTGGCCTGGTTGGAATAGTGCAGCAGCTTGTGGTCGTTCAGATCGTCGATCTTCTGCGGCCGGCCGAATTTCTGGAAATACCCCGGAGCGCCGATCATCCGCTTGGTCGTTTCGGTCAACTTGCGGGCGCGCAGGCTGCTGTCCTCCAGATCGCCGACCCGGATCGCCATGTCAAAGCCTTCGCTGATCAGTTCGACATAGCGGTTGTTCAGGACCATGTTCACCGTGATCTCGGGGTATTCCAGCAGGAAATCCCCCAGGATCGGCGACAGAAGGTTCACGCCGAAATCCGTGGCCACCGACACCCGCAGCAGCCCCGACGGCGCGGACTGCATCGACGTCACCAGCGCATCCGCCTCGCCCGCGTCGTTCAGGACGCGGCGGGCGCGGTCATAGTAGGCCAACCCAATTTCCGTCGGGCTGACGCGGCGGGTTGTGCGGTTCAGCAACCGGGCGCCCAGCCGGGCCTCCAGTGCCGAGACATGTTTCGAGACTGCGGATTTGGAAATCCCCATCTTCTTCGCCGCGTCGGTGAAGCCGCCCTGGTCCACCACTGTGGCAAAGGCCTCCATCTCGGTCAGTCGATCCATCTTGCCCTCATTGTGGCAGTACACGCTATTTTGTCCCAAGCATTCACGGCGAAATCGGGCAGGATGGCGGCGAACGCGCGTCCTATCCGGGGTATTGTGGGGGATCGTTCATGGCAGCGAAACGCAGCGGGCCGTGGGCCGATGGGCAGACTGTCGCCGGAAGCCCGCTACGGCATCGGCGGCAAAAGGGGCATCGCCGGCTGGATGGCGGGAAAATGTTCCAAGTCGACCCGTGTTCTGGCAGGTTTCCGTCGCCCTTTGCGGCAATGGCGTTTCCGGTCTAGAACATTCTTCTGCCAGTCCTCAGGTTGCCCCGTGTAGACGACAGTGACGTCGTCCGCACTCATGGACCAAAAAAGGAGACAGCAATGAAACGCACCGCCCTTATCCTTGCCCCGGTGGCCTTTGCTTCGGCCTTTGCGTCGGCCGCGCTGGCGCAGGCGACCTTGCCCGACGTGGCGGACACCGATGGCAACGGCACCTGGTCGCTGGTCGAGCTGCAGGCGGTCTGGACCGACCTGACCGAGGAAGGCTTTGGCGCGATCGACGCCAACACCGATGGCGCGGTCGACACGACCGAACTGCAGGCCGCGCTGGACAACGGCGTGATCACCGCCCCGGCGCCCGCGTCCGGCGGCTGACCTACAGCCGGGCGGCCAGGCGTGCGGCCTGATTGATCGCGCGCTTGGCGTCCAGTTCGGCCGCGACATCCGCCCCGCCGATCAGATGGTGGGGGATGCCCTGTCGGTCCAGCTCTGCGGAAAGCCCTCGTTCCGGTTCCTGTCCGGCGCAGAGCACCACGGCATCGACCGCGATCAGCTCGGGCTGGTCGCGGTTCGGTCCGGTGATCCACAGGCCCTCGGGCGTGATCCGGTCATAGGTCACCCCGCCTTGCATCCTGACCCGTTTCATCGCCAGGGACGCCCGGTGAATCCACCCCGTCGTCTTGCCCAGATGCCGCCCCGGCTTTTCCGCCTTGCGCTGCAGCAGATGCACCTCGCGCGCGGGCGGGTGCGGCGCGGGGCCAGCAGGCACCAGTCCCCCCCGGTCGTCCCAGGGCGCGCTGACGCCCCATTCCTGCCGCCACAGGGCAGGGTCCTCGGTCGGGCTGACCCCCTGATGCACCAGCGTTTCGGCGACGTCAAAGCCGATGCCACCCGCGCCGATCACGGCCACGCGGGGACCGACCGATGCCCCTTGCAGCACGTCGATGTAGGACAGGACCGTCGCGCCATCCTCGACCGGAATCCCCGGGTCGCGCGGGGTGACGCCGGTGGCGATGATCACCTCGTCAAACCCGCGCAGGTCGGGGGCCGTGGCTTCGACCCCCAGCCGCAAGGTGATGCCGGGATGGCGCAGCATCGTGGCGAACCAGTCGACGAGGCCGTGAAACTCTTCCTTCCCCGGCACCTGCTTGGCCAGGTTCAACTGGCCGCCGACCTTTTCCGCCTTGTCGAACAGGGTGACCGCATGGCCCCGTTCGGCGGCAACACTGGCGGCCATCATCCCCGCAGGTCCGGCCCCGACGACAGCGATGCGCTTGGGCCGGGCCGCGGGCGCATAGGTCAGCTCGGTTTCATGGCAGGCGCGCGGGTTCACCAGACAGCTTGTCAGCTTGCCGCTGAACGTGTGGTCCAGACAGGCCTGGTTGCAGGCGATGCAGGGCGCGATTTCCGCAGCCTTGCCGCTGGCCGCCTTGGTGATGAACGCCGCATCCGCCAGCCAGGGCCGGGCCATCGACACCATGTCGGCCATGCCCCTGGCCAGCAGGTCCTCGGCAACTTCAGGCGTGTTGATCCGGTTCGAGGTGATGACCGGGATCGCCACTTCGGGCCGCAGCCGCGCGGTCAGATGCGCAAAGGCCGCGCGCGGAACCGAGGTGGCAATGGTCGGCACCCGCGCCTCATGCCAGCCGATGCCGGTGTTCAGAACGCTGGCCCCTGCCACCTCGATGGCGCGGGCAAGCGTGACCACTTCGTCCCAGGTTGACCCGTCCGGCACCAGGTCGATCAGCGAGATGCGGTAGATCAGGATCGCCCCCGGTCCCATCGCCTGCCGCACCCGGCGCACGACCTCGACGGCCAGGCGCATCCGGTTGGCATAGCTGCCGCCCCAGCCATCGGTTCGGCGGTTGGTATGGGTGACAAGGAACTGGTTCAGGAAATACCCCTCGGACCCCATCACCTCGACCCCGTCATAGCCCGCCTGAATGGCGCGGGTGGCAGCGGTGACGATGTCGGTGATCTGCTGTTCGATCCCGTCTTCATCCAGTTCCTGCGGCGGAAAGGGCGAGATTGGCGACTTGATCGGTGACGGGGCGACGCAGTCCTTGCCATAGGCATAGCGGCCCGCATGCAGGAT
>JAKQLM010000757.1 GCA_029567145.1 Pseudomonadota bacterium | reverse complement strand
CGATCCGGTCCAGGAGTGCCCGCATCTTCTCCAGCACCGCGCGGCGGTCCTTTGGCGTCGCCGCCGCCAGCCCCGCGTTCAGGGCCAGGACGTCGGCCATCAGGGATTCGGCCGTGCCACCGGCGACTGCGGGGGCCGCATCCGGAACCGCAGGCGTGGTCCCAACGGCCGGGGGCAGGGCATCTGCCGCTGCAAGGGGGGGGGCCACCGGCGTTGCCCCGGGAAACAGGAAGTCCGACCCGACGGTCAGCGCCCAGTCGGTCGTGCCGGTATAGGCATAGCTGAACCAGGCCGACCCGTCCGGATTGCGACCGATGTCGATGGCGGTGACCCAGCAACGGGGGGCGATCTGCCCCTGATTGGCGTTTTTCAGGCCATTGCAGCGGACCCGCGTCTCGATCAGCCCGTCCGGGCTTGCCGTCATGGCGCGATAGATGCGCTCGGCATCCGCTTCGTCCGGGATCAGCACCGCAACGGAATTGCTGACATTGATGCTGGTCCCCGACGCGTCCGGTCGGGCGGCATACTTGTCACGGAACGGCTGGCCGGTCTTGCAGCCGCCGTGCCATTGGACAAAGGACCACAGGCCGCTGTCCTGACCGTAAAAGTCGATTCCCATCTGAAGATCATTGATCCGCAGCGCGGGGTGCGCCAGCCCGGGGTCAGGGTCGAAGTTGACTGACGAGGGAATGCAGAACCGGAATACCTTGTTGCCAAAGTCGAATTCCGGCACGGCGACATCGACCGACACGCTGAGCGTGGCGTTGGACAGGCCTGTCCGCCAGGCCGGGTCGGCGGCTGCGCGCCGCGCGGCCTCGTCACGCAAGGACTGGATCAAGGCCCGCCGCTCGGCCCGCTTGGCAAAGGCGTCGCCGTCGGGGGCAAGCTCGATCTCGTAGCCGAACGCCGTATCCCCGGCCCCATCGGCGGCGGCCAGTACGGCAAGATCCTGCCAGGTGAAATCCACGATCCGCAGATCCTGCGCCTGACCGGCCGAGATCGACATCAGGAACAGGGAAAAGGTCCAGACCGGAATGCGCCGCACCATGACTCTCCATAATCGCTACTGCCCGGATCACCCCCGATCCAGCCCGGTCGGAAACCTTCGGACCAGGTCCCGGGGACGCCCTTCGTCTGGCAAAGAATTGCCGACGCTCTGCCACCGGTCAACGGATATTGCGCGCCGTATGGCTGGACCAGGGGCGAAGGCCAGGACCCGGCGCATGGATCTTGCGGGCGTTCGGCAGGCCGGACGCTTCAGGAGATCCCGTCTTTCTGCTGCAGGATCTGGTCGGTATTGCGCAAAAGCGCCTTGACGGCCATGCGCGCGGCATCGGGTTTCTGCAGCCGGATCGCCCGTTCGATCGCTTCGTGCAGGTCCTGGGCATAGCGCAGATCATTGGCTTCGCGCGTCACGAAGGTGAACAGGTAATCCAGCGAGGAATCGATCATCGCCCCCAGCGGCATCAGCAGTTCGTTGCGCGTTGCGTTCAGGATCGCCTGATGAAACCGGCGGTCGGCGCGGGTGCGCTGCGACAGCGTGTTGGCCGACCCCATCTCGGCGCAGGCGTCGCTGATCTGGGCCATTTCGGCGTCGTTGCGGATTTCGGCGGCCAAAGCGGCGGCCTCGGGTTCGACGATGTGGCGCAGTTGCTGGACCGAGCGCATCAGCGCATCGCGGCGCGGGGACTGCGACACCCAGGTCAGCACGTCGCGGTCCAGGTGGTTCCAGTTCTCGCGCGGTTCGACCCGGCTGCCGATCTTGGTGCGCGACACCAGAAGGTTCTTCGACATCAGCATCTTGATCGCTTCGCGCACGACCGAGCGGCTGGTCCCGAACATCGCCGACCATTCGGCCTCGTTCGGAAGGATCGTGCCCGGCAGATAGTCGCCCGAGACGATGCGGCGGCCAATCTCTTGCGCGACGGAATAGTGGGCGAACGATCCGGCCTGGCGCGGCAGTCCAGAGCTGGACGACACCTTCTTCGGAGCCGCATCTGCCGGTTCCCCTGACTTGGCCTTACCCTGCCGTCCCGTCACCCAGACACCTGCCGTTTCCTTGCGTTCAACCCCTATCGCGCATGAGGGTTTCTAACAATGTCTCCCTTGTCAAAAGGCCCCTGCCAAAGCCCTGCGGCCTCAAGCCTTGGGCCGCGACACGCCCTTTCGTTTCAGCAACCAGTTGTCGGCCAGCACGCCCAGAATGATCACCGACCCCATGACCGCAAAGTTCAGCGAGGACGGGATCCCAAGAAGGTTCACCAGGTTCTGCAGGACCTGCAGCAGCACCGTTCCCAGCACGACCCCCAGGATCGACCCTTCGCCGCCGCGCAGCGAACAGCCGCCCAGCACGGCGGCGGCGATGGCATAAAGCTCGTAGAAATTGCCGTGCGAGGCGGGCGAGATCGACCTTGTGTACATTGCAAGGTAGATCGCCGCGATGGCGGTCAGACCGGCGCAAAGCGTGTAGGCGATGATCAGGACAAGCGTGGTGTTGATGCCGCTGTAGCGCGCGGCCTGCGGATTGCGCCCGGTGGCAAGAAGGGTGCGGCCGTAGACCGAGCGGTGAAGGAGGACCCCCGTCAGACCGGCGATCACCAGCAGGGCCGTCAGGCTGTTCGGAACGCCAAGCAGGCGGCCGGTGGTCAGCCACTCCAGCCCCGGAAAGCTGGCCCCAAAGGCAAACCCGGCGGTCGCGTCTTCGGTGTAATAGCGCGCGATGCCTCGGTAGATCAGCAGACCGCACAGGGTGACGACAAAGGGTTGCAGGCCGACGCGGGCGACCAGGACCCCGTGCAGCGCCCCGATCAGCGCGCCAAGGGCCAGGACAAGGACTGTGGCGCTGGCCGGGGACAGCACGTCATTGCCGACAAGATCGACGTAGATCACCCCCAGAAGGGCGATCACCGACCCCGACGACAGTTCGATCCCGCCCGAGATGATGACGAAGGCCTGCGCGATGGCAAAGATGCCGAACAGACCGATCAGGTTGGCGGTGTTCGACAGATTGACCGGCGAGAGGAAGCGGGGGTTCAGGACCGCCACCACGCCCGAGACGACGAGGATCAGGATCAGAAGGCCAAGATTCTTGCGGTCGATCATGGGGTGGGTTCCGGATGGGTCTGGCCGACGGCCAGGGACAGGATGGCGTGTTCGCAAAGCTGGTCACGGCTCAGGCTTCCGGCGATGCGGCCTTCGTGCATGACAAGGACGCGGTCGGCGACGCCGATCACTTCCTCCATGTCGGACGAGATCATCAGGACCCCGACGCCGTGATCCGACAGGGCGCGCATCAGGCGGTAGATCTCGGCCTTGGCGCCGACATCGACGCCGCGGGTGGGCTCGTCAAACAGGACGACGCGGGGGGAAAGCGCCAGCCAGCGGGCAAGGACGACCTTTTGCTGGTTGCCGCCGGACAGGGCGCTGGCGGGCAATGACAGGTTGGCCGCGCGAAGGTCGAGCGCCTTTTTCTGCCGCTCGGCCAGCAGGGTTTCGGCCTTGCGGTTCACGATCCCCCGGCGCGAAAGGTCGCGCAGGCCGGGCAGCGAGATGTTCTGCGTGATCGGGAAATCCAGGATCAATCCGTTCTGCTTGCGGTCTTCGGGGACCAGAAAGATGCCCTGCGCAATGGCCTGGCGGGGGGTGGGGATGGTCAGCAATTGGCCGTCAAGGCTGACCTGCCCGGCGCGGGCTGGGGTCAGGCCAAAGATCGTTTCGGCCAGTTCGGTGCGCCCCGCGCCGATCAGACCGGCAAGGCCCAGAATTTCGCCCCGGTGCAGGGTCAGATCGACTGTGCAATCGGGATAGCGGGGGGTCTTCAGGCCGGTGACTTGCAGGATCGGCAGGCCGGACGGGGTGGCGGGGGGCGCATAGACCGACTTAAGGTCGCGCCCGATCATGTGGCGGATCATGTGCGGTGCGGTGATGTCGGCGCGGTCAAGGTCGGCGACGTGGCGGCCATCGCGCAGCACGGTGACGCGGTCGGCCAGACGCTCGATCTCGCCAAGGCGGTGGGTGATGAAGATGATCGACACGCCATCGGCGCGCAGGGCCTCGATGACGGTCAGCAGGCGGTCGGTCTCGGTTGCGGTCAGGCTGGAGGTCGGCTCGTCCATGATGACAAGGAGGGCGTTCAGCGACAGGGCCCTGGCGATCTCGGCCAGTTGCATCTGGGCCAGCGAGAGCCGCGACAACGGCGTGTCCCCCGTGAAGGTCGCGCCAAGTCGGGCCAGCAGCGCGTCGGCGTCGGCGATCATCCGGCGGGTATCGACCAGCCGCAACGGGCCGCCAAAGGTGGGCATCCGGCCCAGAAAGATGTTTTCGGCCACCGTCAGATTGTCGAAATTCGACAGTTCCTGATGCACAAAGGCGATCCCGGCAGCAATGGAGCGGGGAACGGTCAGGCGGTCGTGGCTTTCGCCGTCCAGTTCGATCACGCCCGCATCCGGCTGGTGAACCCCGCCGATCACCCGCATCAGCGTGGACTTGCCCGCGCCGTTTTCGCCAACCAGCCCAAGGACTTCGCCCGGGTTGACCATAAGATCGACGCCCGCCAGCGCGGTGACGCCGCCAAAGCGTTTGTGGATGCCGGAAAGGCGCAGGATGGGGGTCATGGGAACCTTCCAAAGGGGATGCAGGCCGAAAAGGGAGGAAACCAAAACGGCCTGCACCTGGCCCGAGCCTTAGCCGCCGATGCGCGCTTTCAGCTCAGCCTCGAAGGCATCGACGTTGGAGGCGTCGATGATTGCGGTGGGGACGATGACCAGGGCATCCGCCGGGATCATGGACTTGTCGCCCTCCAGATAGGCGGCCATCAGCTTCATGCCCTGATAGCCCCATTCGTAGGGTTGCTGGACCACGGTGCCCGCGATACTGCCTTCCTTGACGCCGCCCAAGGTGATCGGGTCTTCGTCAAAGGCGACGACGGTGATCTCGCCCAGCTTGCCGGATTCCTTCAGCACTTCGTAGATGCGGGGCGGGTTGTAGCTGTAAAAGCCCACCATGCAGTCGATGTCGGGGTTGGCGGCCAAGGCATCTTCCACGTTCCGCTTGGCGCGGGTCATGTCGATGTCATCGCCACGCACGTCGATCAGCTCGACGTTGGACCCGGCCAGCGCGGCTTTCATCCCGTCGATGCGTTCCCGCGCGTTGTCGGCCCCCAGAAGTCCCACGAACCCGATGCACGTGCCGCCGTCGGGCATCGCCTTCTTGGCAATCTCGCCCGCCTGCATGCCCGCATCGGTGTTCGACGACCCGATATAGGCCACGCGGTTGGTATCGGGCGCGTCGCTGTCTGTGGTGAAAAGGGGCACCTGCGCGCCGATCCGGTTCAGCGCCTCGGTCGAGGATTTTGGGTCCACCGCGCTGACCATGATCGCCGAAACCCCGGCGGCCACAAGGTCATCCATCAGGCGCTGCTGGATCGCGGCGGCGGCCTGTTCGGGGTACTTCAGCTGCAGGTCATAGTTCGGCAGCTCCTCTTGCGCCTTCTTCACGCCAGCTTCGGCCAGCTTCCAGAAGTCGGAAGCGCCGTTGACGACGAAGGCGAGGGTCTTCTTCTCTTGCGCGAAACCGGCGGTGGCCGACAGGGCAACAGCAAGCGCGAGCGCGGAAATCCGGGCTTTCATCTTCGTCTCCATGGTTCAAGGGTTGATGACCGGGCGGGGCTAGGGAGCAACCCCGCCCGGTCCAGCCGTCAGCCGCCGATGCAGCTGTCAGCGTTGTCCTGCTTGCATTCGTCCAGGCCGGTGTAGATCACCGGCTCGACCGCGACGCCGTTGATCAGGTCGATCATCACGGTCGGC
>JAKQLM010000751.1 GCA_029567145.1 Pseudomonadota bacterium | reverse complement strand
AAGGCGCGGAGTTTCATGGGGGGACTGTGATCTTGACCGCTCCGGCAGTAACGGGCGTCGGCGACAAGGCCGAACGCCGGATCTTGACGATTTGCTTCGTTGATCTGGTGGCGTCGACCGAAATGGCCGAACGGCTGGGGCTTGAGGATTACGATGCCACGCTGCAAGGTTTTCATGCGCTGACCGAGAGGGTCTTTGCCGCCTTCCGTGGCCGGGTCATCCAGCATTACGGCGATGGGGTTCTGGCCTGTTTCGGCATTGACGAGGGCCCCGAAGATGCAGCACTGACCGGGCTTGGCTGCGCTTTGGCCATGGTGGACACCGTGTCAAGAGACCTGCCCGGCTGCGTCGCGCGGGCGGGCCTGCATGCCGGAACCTTCCTGTGCCGTGTCGGGGCCGGCGATGACGGGCGTCCGCAACTGTCCGGACTTGACCTGAACATCGCCGCGCGGGTCCAGGGCGAGGCGGCACCGGGCAAGGTCATAGCGTCAGACCGGTTTGCCGGTTTTGTCAGCCGCTTGGCCAAGCTGGATGTGGCAGAAACCCGGACAGTCCGGTTCAAGGGCACATCGACCGACACAACGGTTCATGAAATCAACGGGTTCAAGGTTGTCCGCCCGGATCATGGCACCTCTCGCCTGCTGGAACGGGAAACGCTGGCCTGGGAATGCCTGAATGGCGATGCACACCGTTTTCTGCTGGTGGGTCCGGCGGGGATCGGAAAATCTGCGCTGGCGCAGGCCCTGATGTCGCAGGCCGGGGTTGGTCGGGCGACTGTGCCGCTTAGTGCGCGCAGCAATCTGACCCGCTCGCCGCTTCTGCCCGTCACCGAATGGCTGCGCGGTCTGCTGCCGGGGCAGGGCAGCCTTGCCGATCAGCTTGCCGCATGCGGCATCATGCTGGCCCCGGCCTTGCACGACGGTCTGGCCGAAATCCTTGACCCCGCCCGCGTGGCGATCCCGCACCCGGAATTTTCGCTGCAACTGCGCCGTCAGAACCGGATCG
>JAKQLM010000748.1 GCA_029567145.1 Pseudomonadota bacterium | reverse complement strand
GTCTTGCCCTTGAACTTCAGATAGGGCGCATAGAAGGGCGCAGGCTCTACATCCAGCATCCAGCGCCAGACGGTGACGCCATTCTCACCGATGGTGGTTTCCAGCGGCGCCTCTTCGGTTGCGGCATTGCCAAAGGATGATTGGTGAACCCAGGCCACATGCGACGGGTCAAGCAGGTTGTCGGTCATGTAAAGATAGTTGCAGTCGATCGCCATCGAGTCGCCGCGATTGAGACCCCAGGCCGGATCGCCCCAATGGTCAACCTGAAAGATCCGCGCGGGGTCCGCCTTATCGGCTTCGCCCATCCAGACCCAAAGCAAGCCATAGCGTTCATGGATCGGATAAGAGCGGACGCAGGCGACATGCGGGATCTTCTCGACGCCGGGAACCCGGGTGCAGGTGCCGGTGCTGTTGAATGTCAGACCGTGATAGCCACATTCAACCGTGTCGCCCTTGATGCGGCCCATCGACAGCGGCAGCTTGCGATGCGGGCAGGCGTCTTCCAGGGCCGCCACTTCTCCGTTGGTCTTGCGGTAAAGCACGATTGGTTCGCCCAGCATCTTGACCGGGAAAAGGTCCTTGCCGACCTCGTGATCCCAGGCGGCAACATACCAGCTGTTGGTTAGGTACATCATGCGCTCCCGACGTTATGTGCAGACATATTGCCAGCCTGCCTTTACCGATTCAGAAACCACTTGCACCTGCGTTCTATTTTAGAAAAACTAAACTCTACTTCTGTTGGATCAGCGACCTTGCAAAAACTTCCCTCTATGCGCGCGCTACAGGCCTTTGAGGCTTTTGGCCGTCATGGGAGTGCCACAGCGGCCGCCATCGAGCTTGGCGTGACCGTCGGCGCGATCAGCCAGCAACTGCGCAAAGCCGAAGCAGAGGCCGGGCTGCGGCTGGTCGAGCGCAAGGGCAAGTCGATCGCCCTGACGACCCGCGGGCGGCAGTATCATGACGACGTCAAAGCTGCGTTTGATGCGCTGCGCGAGGCGCAAGCCAGGATCGAACGATCCCGGTCCGAAGCCACGCTGACGATTTCGTGCCTGCCCTCGCTGGCCTCCAAATGGATTGGGGCGCAACTGTTCGATTGGCAGTCGTCACATCCCACGGCCACTGTCCGGTTGATCGGGGATGACGCCGAACCCCGCTTCGGGACTGATGAGGTCGACTTTCGTCTGACCTATGGCGACCAGGTCACGCGCTTTGATCATCGGACCGAACTGTTCACGGATTGGGTCGTCCCGGCATGTTCACCCGCGCTTCTTGCAAGACTGAAGCTGCAGACGCCTGCGGATATCCTTGATGCGCCGCTTCTGGGGATCGAATGGAACCGCACTCAGGGTGCAGCGCCCGGCTGGGACGATTGGGCAACGCATGTGGGCTTACCCCGCCGCAAGGCCAGCGGCGAGGTAGCGTTTTCGATGTCCAGTGCTGCGATTGATGCAGCAATCAACGGCCGGGGGTTCGTCCTGGCGCAACTTTCAATGGCGGCCGAAGATATTGCCACGGGGCGGCTTGTCGTGCCGTTCGACATCCGGCTCAAGCTGTCACATCCCTACTCACTCGCTTGGGACCCGGCAGCTTTGGAAAAGCCGTTCGGGGCAGAGTTGCGCCGCTGGATTCAGACAATCTCTCACCGTCAAAAAGCGATTTCTGCACATCTTGCAGCTTGACCTGCGGTCCTGTGCTGGCGCTGTGCGGCAAGCACGGCAAGTCGGATGGCACACTTTACGGCAAGAGCACAAAGTGGTCCCGCATATGTCGCCGCTTTTGCCTCAAGATGCCGAAAATGCGTTGCCGAATGCAATTGACGGCGTGCGCTGGACAGCCGGTGCAAGATGGCGTGCCCTGACCGCAATCAGAGCGCGGCAAGTCCGGAGTCGTCAAGCTGCTCGGGATCGGGCAGGTCGCGCAACGACGCCATTCCGAAAGTGGCCAGGAAGACATCCGTGGTGACAAACGTATAGGGCGCGCCGCGGCGTGGTTCGCGTGGGCCGGTTCCGATCAACTCGCGCACGGCCAACCGGCCGATCAGATCACGGCTGATCTCTTTGCCGAAGATGTCCTTCAACCCGTCACGGCTGATCGGTTGGTGAAACGCAATCGCCGCCAGCACGGCCAGGTCGTGTTCTGACAGGTTCAGGGCCTTCCCCCCCACATCCGCCGCGGCGCGGATTGCCGGCGCATAGGCGGGCTTGGTCCGCAGCATCCATCCCGTGCCCACCTGAGCCACCTCATAGGGGCGGCCTTCCAGTTCCACAGCCAGATCCTCGATCAGCAGATCAAGCGATGCCCCCGGCCCCACCACCCGCGCCAGATTGTCCCGCGGCACCGGCGAGGCGCTGGCAAAAAGCACCGCCTCGATCCGGCACAGCCATTCCCGCCAGCGCAGATCGGCCGGCAGATCGGCCAGACCACGGTCGAAAACCGTCTCTTTGCGAGCGTTTTTCACGTCAGAGCCCATACAGTCGGAAGGTTTCGCGACCGGTCAGTTCGCGCACCGCGCCCAGATCGACCAGCCGGTCACACAGTCGCCGGGCTGCCCGATCAGACATGAAGTCGAAAGCCCCCGGCGTCAGCGCTTCGCGCGACAGGAACAGATCGACTGCGCGCCCGGCCCCCCCGGCCCGCAGCTTCGGCGTCACCGCCCGCAGCCGCGTTGCCGCCCGCGCCAGATCACTCGCCAGAGACACCGCCTGTGCGGCACCGGCGGCAACCGCACGGTGGCAGGCCAGCCGCAGATCGTCGCCCCGCAGCCCTAGATCGCGCGGCTTCAGGGCCAACGACAGCAGCGGAACGGCGTGACCCTGCCCCCATCCCCGCGCCAGCACCGCATCGGCCAGGATCAGTGCGGCAGTTTCGGCGCGCGGAGTGTCAGCCAACACGGTTTCAATCACCGCTGCCGCCCGGTCCACCGGCGTCGGCCCGGCCGTGTCCAGACAAAGCCCGATCTGTTCGGGTGCAATCCCGTCCAGCAAGCGGTCCAACCCGGCAACCGAGATCGGCCGCGCCACCGCCCGGCTCCATTGTCGCAGGATGCGCCCCGCCGGACCGGGGTCGCCGCCTGCCCGCGTCAGATGCAGCGCGTCGCGCAAGGCGCCCTGCCCTTCGCGCCGCCCTGCCATCGCCACACAGGTTTCCGCAGCCGCCAGCGCCAGCCGGTCGCGCCACAACGACAGGGGCACATCAGCCGCCGCAACCAGCGCCAGATGCGCCAGCGCCGCCCCCGACCGGAACGCCGCCGCATCAATGGGTTCAGCCGCCGCCCGAGCAATCCATCCGGGCAAGGGCTTGGGCCCCGGCATCGCTTGGCTCGGCTGTTCGGGCGGTTTCCTCATGCCGGAAGCCTAAGGCATGGCGGCGCTTTTGGCCACCAGAAGTTGCATTAAGCGCCGCTTCCTTTTCGACCAAATTATGTCCAATAATCTTGCATTATCGGACGCAAAGGCGATATGGTCACCCGCATGACCGAAACGCCCGAGAAATTGCTTTCAGACCCCCGCGAAGGTCCCGATCGCCATGAACGGGACGACAGTGCTGATCTGGCGCGCAACACGATCTCCCTGCCCTCCAGTCTCGCTGGGTCAAGCACGCTAGACAGGCTGGTTGAAACCGCGCGGAACTACGCGCGCGCGGCCGCATCAGACAGCACGTTGAAGGCCTATGCCAAGGATTGGGCCCATTTCGCGCGCTGGTGCCGTTTGCGTGGGGCTGACCCCCTGCCCGCGTCGCCGCAACTCATCGGGCTCTATATTGCTGATCTGGCAGCCCCTGCGGGCAAGGCCCCTGCCCTCTCTGTTCCTTCCATTGAACGCCGACTCTCCGGCCTGACCTGGGGATATGCGCAGCGCGGGGACCGACTGGATCGCAAGGACCGCCACATCGCAAGTGTCCTGGCTGGCATCCGGCGCAAGCACGGGCGTCCGCCCGCGCAGAAAGAGGCGATCCTGCCCGAGGATTTGCGCGACATGTTGGCAACCCTGCCCCACGATCTGCGCGGCTTGCGTGACAGGGCGATCCTGCTGATCGGCTTCGCCGGCGGCCTGCGCCGGTCGGAAATCGTCGGCATCGATCATCGCAAGGATGACACGCCAGACTCGGGTGGCTGGGTCGAGATCATGGAGGACGGCGCGCTTATCACCCTGCGCGGCAAGACCGGCTGGCGCGAGGTTGAAATTGCCCGCGGCTCCTCTGATCAGACCTGCCCGGTCCATGCCCTGTCGCAATGGCTGCATTACGCCAAGATCGACTTCGGCCCGCTGTTCGTCGCGGTCTCACGCAACGGGTTGAAGGCCACCTCCGAACGCCTGTCAGACAAGCATGTCGCGCGGCTCATCAAGCAAACCGTCGAGAATGCGGGTTTGCGGCCCGAGCTTTCCAAAGTCGACCGGCAGCGACTTTTCTCAGGCCATTCCCTGCGCGCAGGTCTCGCCAGCAGCGCCGAGGTGGATGAACGCTTTGTTCAAAAGCAGCTGGGTCATGCTTCGGCCGAAATGACCCGCCGCTACCAGCGCCGCCGCGACAGGTTCCGCGTCAACCTGACCAAGGCCGCAGGACTGTAAGTCCCCTGCCCTTTCGCCAGGCCTCTGCCGAAATGCCAAGCTTCACCCGGACCGCTCCTGTTTCAGCGAGCCACTTCAATTGAACTTGGGAACCAGACGCGACAGACCCTGACATCACCCAGCAGGCCAGTTGCACCGGCCTGCAGGCGAAGCGCGACAGGACACCCCCTGGACGGACAAGCCGGGCCTGCTTGACCGGGTGTCGGTAAACCGATCCGATCACGCGAACGGGTTCACGATGCGAAGCTGGCCCTCCACAAGCAGGCCGTCGTGCATATCCTCGCTCCACAGCGTTGTGCAGCCTGCGATCAGCGCGCTTGCCACGATCATCGCATCGTAGATCGAAAAGCCATACCGCTCTGCCAAAGCGCGGCCGACGTCATGGGTCTGAAGGGTCAGCTCTTCGACAGGACACAAGGCGCGCAGGCCCGCAAGGAATGCTCCCGCTTCTTCCCAGTTAAGGCCTGCCTTGCGGCGGCAGTTCACCAGCGCTTCGTTCAGCACCTGCACACTGATCCGGGGCCCCTGCCCCAGAATAACCTCGGCGCGATCGGCCTTCGGACCGTTGTCTAGAAGATAGAGGACAACATTCGTATCCGCGAACTCAGCGCTCATGCGCGTCGTCGCGGCTCAGGCGTTCCGCGGCGGGCAGCCTGCCCCGGAAGCGACGCAGACCCGTCAGCACCTCATCCGCGCGAGGCAGGCGACGGACCTTCACCTGTCCGTCGTCTTTCACAAGGTCGATCTGGTCACCTTCCTTGAGACCAAGCTCGCGGACAAGGTCCGAGGGCAAACGGACGGCCAGCGAGTTTCCCCATTTTGCGACCTGCATCATGATCTCCCGGTGCGGATATACATCCGTCAAAGTATATCATCTTCGGTGGCCGCACAAGCCAGACCCGTTGGGTGGGTCGTTCTAGTGCGCAATGCCAGTCCGGACACCAGATCTAGAAAGCACTTGCGCGAATCCTGGTCCTGCGGCAATA
Source organism: Pseudomonadota bacterium (assembly GCA_029567145.1). GTDB lineage: Bacteria > Pseudomonadota > Alphaproteobacteria > Rhodobacterales > Rhodobacteraceae > Tabrizicola. The sequence goes on along the minus strand of JAKQLM010000748.1, from coordinate 15,459 downwards.
GTCACGGAAAAGGGCGACTAAACGCCAGAATCCGTGAACACGACACGGACGTGAGAGGGCAGATGAGCAGAGCCGATACACAGGAAGACTTGAACGCCGTGATCCGTCAGCACTCCGAGTTGCTGGCGGCACAACTGCATTCCCAGCGTGAAAGCCTGTTTCCGCCCGATGCAACCAAGTCTATGCGAAAATTCACATCGGGAGAAGCGGCAGCACTTCTGGGGGTCAACGACTCGTACCTCAGAAAACTTCACCTGGATGGCAAAGGGCCGTCGCCCGAGGTTTCTTCAGGGAACCGCCGCCACTATTCAGCCGAAGATGTGCAGAACCTGCGGGTTCTGTTGGAGAAAACTGCCCGCAAACCCGGCGATTACCTGCCGGGTCGCCGGGCCGGAGATCATCTTCAGATCATCGGTGTGATGAACTTCAAGGGCGGTTCGGGCAAGACCACCTCGGCCGCGCATCTTGCGCAGCGCCTGGCTTTGACCGGCTACCGCGTGTTGGCGATCGACCTGGATCCGCAGGCGTCGCTGACGGCGCTGCACGGAGTTCAACCCGAGTTCGACCTGCTGGATGGCGGTACGCTTTACGACGCCATTCGGTACGAAGGTCCGGTTCCGATCTCTTCGGTCATCCGCAAGACCTACATCCCCAACCTTGACCTGATTCCCGGCAACCTTGAACTCATGGAGTTCGAACACGAAACTCCGCGCGCCCTCGCCCCGGGCAACGCCGGTCTGTTCTTCTTTCGGGTCAAGGAAGCCCTGGCTCAGGTCGATGCCCAATACGACGTTGTCGTGATCGATTGCCCACCGCAACTTGGGTTTCTCACGATGTCTGCCCTGTCGGCGGCCACCGGGGTTCTTGTGACGATCCATCCCGAAATGCTTGACGTCATGTCGATGAGCCAGTTCCTTCGCATGACGGCTGACCTGATGGACGTCATCGCCGACAGCGGTGCCGACATGTCGCACGACTGGATGCGGTACCTCTTGACCCGCTACGAACCGACGGACGCACCCCAGAACCGCATCGTCGCATTCTTGCGCACGATGTACGGCGACAAGGTTCTGAACGCGCCGATGCTCAAGTCGACCGCGATCTCGGATGCGGGACTGACAAAGCAGACCCTTTATGAGGTCGAGCGCAGCGCCTTCACCCGCACGACCTATGACCGGGCCATCGAAAGCCTGAACGCGGTCAACGACGAGATCGCCCGACTTATCCAGAAAACGTGGGGGCGCTGATGACCGACAGCAAGAAAAAGCGCATGTCCATGCTCGACAGCCTGGCAACGGCTGGGGCGCCTCCTGTGACTGGCAGCATGATGTCAAGCAACCGGGCGCTGCGCTCTGCCCGGGACGCCGTCGATGCCCACCACGTTTGGGAACTGGATCCGGCAGAGATCCAGGACGAGCGGTATTCCGACAGGCTTGATCCGCAGGACGTGCATGATCTTCGCACGTCGATAGAACAGAATGGCCAGACGGTTCCGATCCTGGTTCGGCGCCACCCTACCGAGACCAATCGCTATCTTCTTGTCTATGGCCGCCGCCGCCTTGAAGCGATCCGTGCCTCGGACAAGGTAAGCAGGGTCCGTGCCCTTATCGCGAACCTGGACGATACAGCCGCGCTGCGCGCCCAGGTGTCCGAGAACACGGGCAGACGCGACCTGAGCTACATCGAGCGCGCCCTGTTCGCCCAAGAGCTGCTGGAAAGCGGCTTTGGCACGCAAGCACAGATTGCCGACGTGCTGAACGCGACCCGTTCGGCGGTGTCGATGTCCGTCTCGGTTGCCAAGGCGGTTGGAAAAGCTTTGGCCAATGCGATTGGACCGGCCCACGGCGTCGGCCGTCCCCGCTGGGAGGCTTTGGCGAAAGAGCTTTCCGACACGGGAATCGATCCTGACGACCTTTGCCGGGTTGCGCGTGATGTTCGCGCAAAAGCCGCGGCAAGCGAGCTGCTTGAGGAAGAGCCCCACGCTGACCCATCGGTGGCGGCTTTTGAGGCCGTCGCGCGGCATGCGAAAAGAAAAGTTGGCCCGCCGCCAGGCAAGAAGCCGGGATCGACGACCAGGGGGCTTGTTATCGATGGTGCGCCTGTAGGCGTTCTCAAACGGTCAGGCCGGGCGGTCCGGCTGGACCTGACAGATGTGGACGATGCCTTCGCAGAGTGGCTAGACGCCCGTGCGCAGGATGTCCTGGAAGAGCTTCACGATCGCTGGAGAGGCGGGCGGTGAAGAAAGGCAGAGCAGAAACGAAAAGGAGGCACGGCACAGGCTAAAGAAAAAGGTCCCGCAAAGCTTGCGCTCCACGAGACCCAGACTTTGATCTTAGCACTTTCAAGGTAGTGGGCCAGCGCAGAAACCGCAAGTCATATGTGATTCGCGGCGCGGTTTTTCTATGCCTTCGTGAATGACATCATGGAGTATACACCTATCTCGCCGTTCATGCGGCCAATCTCGCACGCCCATCTGCGCGTGATCGAGCGCCCAGAGGCGTCTGTTCCCGGCAAGCCCGTCAACAAGTGGGAGCTCCTTCGAGAGCTATCCAAGGCGCAGGCCGCTTTTGGGGTCTCCGAACGCGATCTGACCGTCCTGCAGGGGCTTCTCAGTTTCTTTCCGGATGATGCGCTTGGCGGGAACGCCGAAATGGTCGTCTTCCCGTCCAACAAGACAGTCTGTGAGCGGCTGAACGGTATGCCCTGCTCGACCATGCGTCGGCATCTTGGCCGTCTGGTCGAGGCTGGCTTGATCGTCCGGCGCGACAGCCCGAACGGTAAGCGCTATGTCCGCAAACACGGTGATGATCGCGTGACCTTCGGCTTCGACCTTTCGCCGCTCTATTGCCGGGCGGAAGAGATCACACGGGCCGCAGAGGCCGTGCGTGAGGCCGAAGACCGTGTTCGCCGCCTGCGAGAGATCGTGAGCCTTATGCGGCGCGACCTGGCCGCTCTGGCAGAGTTTGGCGAAGAGATGCAGCCCGGACTTGGCCTCTGGGACCAGTTGCGCGATACGGCTGTCCTCACAGCCCGCGCGCTGCGCCGCAAACTGTCGCTTGACGAACTTGCGGTTTACCGGACCAACCTGGAAGTCCTTCTTGACCAGGCGCGCAACGCCATCGACGGTCCTGAAACAGAAGATATGAACACCAATGCTGCCCGTTCTGGGCATCACCATCATAATTCAACTAAAGACTGTATAGATCTTGAACCTGCCTTGGAAAAAGGCGGGGCAGCTTGTGGCGTGCCAGAGGATGCTACGGATGGGATTGAAGCCACGGTCGATGAACCGGACACCAGACGGGTGCCGAACATTCCGCTGCATCTGGTGATCGCAGCTTGCCCGTCGCTTCGGACCTTTTACCAAGGCGAGGTCCGCCATTGGCACCAGCTGTTCGATGCCGCCTGCCATGTCAGGCCCGCCATGGGGATCAGCGCCTCTGCCTGGGAAGAGGCGCAGCGTTGCATGGGGCCAGAACAGGCCTCGATTGTCGTCGTCGCCATGCTGGAACGCTTTGCCGACATCAAGTCGCCGGGCGGCTACTTGCGCGCCCTGACGTCAAAGGCGGCCATGGGCGAATTCTCCTGCGGGCCGATGGTCATGGCGCTGATCGCTAGGCGGAACGCGGCCTGATGTTCACAGCTGTGAACCCCTGGCGGCAACCCATGCTCGGTCCCAGGTTCACAGCTGTGAACTCCACCCATCGTTCGCAAGGGATCGTTTCGCACGGGCAAGAGGGCCAAGTGTCTGACGGCAAGACGGCGTGGAATCGTGGCAGGGGAGTGCTTCGCCGCGACCGGGACCAACACGATCTTCACGGCTGCGGCATGGCGAAAGGGCAGGGGGGCACCATGTTCCGCTCACTGGAAACTGCCCTCCCGGACCGTCAGCCTGAGTCTTCGACAAAATACTGTAATATCAACAGGATGGGCGCGTGGCTCTGCAGTCGGGATGGGGCGTCACGGCTGAAAAGCCATTGTCAGGCAAGCTCGGCGCAGGGCGCTGGTCCGCAACATTGATGGCAGGCCGAAGCCGCCAGCGTACTTGCGACGCCAAAAACTCGCTGGTTCTTGGCAAGGAAAGGCCCGCCCGGCTGCACGGATGGTGACGCGCCGGACGGGCCTGGATCTGGTTACTTCAGCGTGGCCAGGTAGGCGGCCATATCCTCGCCGCCTGCGGTCAGCTTGAAGCTCATCTTCGACTTGGCCGCGTCGTCGCCCGATGCGGTCTTCACCCAGGCCGCAGGATCAGCGACATAGGCGGCGATTGCGGCTTCGTCCCAGACAGCACCCGCGGCCTTGGCGGCCAGAATGCCATCGCCATATTTGAAGTCGGGGTTCGAGGCGACCGGATTTCCGACGATGCCCCACAGGTTCGGGCCGGTCTTGCCACCCTTCTGAATCTCGGTCCCGTCCGGGGCGGTGATCGAGTGGCAAGACTTGCATTTCTTGAACTCGGATTCGCCTTTGGCGGGGTCGGCGGCCAGGGCGGGGGTCGCCAGGACAAGGGCCAAAACAGGAAGAAGTCGCAACATGGTAGATTTCCTTTTTAGAGCGGGATGGCTGATTCTAGTATTGTGCCGGGAAACTGGTCGCACAAGGTGCCAACCGCATCCTTGACTTCGATCAGGCAGGCAGCGGTCGAGATCGCGTCAGCCAGAGCGGCGGACTGGGCCGAGACCGTGACCGATTTCCAGGGCGACCGGGCAGGGCGACCCGTGCCAGGGTTCAGGATGTGACTGGTCTTGCCATCGCCGCCAAAGGTCATGCCCAACGGCGCAGATGTTGCAAGCGCGCGGCCCCGCAATTCGATCTTGTGATCTGGCAGGTGCACGGGCCAGCCTTGCCCGGAAAGGGCCACCATCTCGCCGGTGTCAATCAGGGCCTGCGTCAGACCGTGATCTGCCAGTAGCGTCGCCACCCGGTCGGCGATGTAGCCTTGCGCGATGCCGTTCAGGGTCAGCGCCATGCCCGGGCGCAGGGTGATCGCCTCGGCCGCCAGGGTGACGCCGTTCCAGCCGATACGGGCGCGGACATCGGTGCGTTCCGTGTCGGTCAGGGGGCTGCCACGTTGCAACGCCAACGCCTCGGCCTGCCAAAGGGGCTGAACGGTTGGATCAAACCGGCCCTCGCTTGCGCGATGGACGGCCCCGGCTAGCGACAGGCAGTCAAGAAGCTCGAAAGGTGGGGCGGCAAGCGCGCCCTCACGATTGAGGCGCGAGAGAGAGGAGTCGGGCAGGTAGATCGAGAAGACGCTCTCAAGCCTGCGGATTTCGGCCATGGCAAGGCTGGCAAGGCGTGGCGCATCGGGGTGCTGCAAACGCAGGGTGACCGTCGCGCCCAGGGCGATGCCGGTTTCGACATGAAGCTCCGACTGTGCCAGCGCCATCGAAGGTGCTAGGGCGGCGGAAATGGCGATGAAGCGGCGGCGGGTCAGCATGGCTTAACCTTCTGGTTTGTCGGAAAGTGCCTTCAGGCGGCGGGCATAGTCGTCATCGCCGTCGGCCGCTGAAGGCGCGGGTGCCGTGATGGCGCTGTCGGGAATGGCGTCCAGCGCCATGACCGCGCCGCCGTGTTCGTCCGCGAAGGCCTCGGCCCTTGTGCGGTCGGCAAATGGCACGACCTCTGGGGCGCCCATGCCGCCCAGGGCATCGGACCCGACGACATAGTGCGCGGCGGTGGCGTCGATCCAGTTGGCCGCGCCCGGCTCTGCCCAGCTTGCACCTGTGGCGCCCATGTCGCTGACATAGATCGCCAGAACCGGATGGCTTTGCTCTGGCAGGCGCAGGTAGACCACCAGATCGCTGACCTGCGAAAAGAACAGCGGCATGCCGGGCAAGCCTTCAAGGTGGACCTGACCCTTGGGGCCTTCGTGCTCCAGCAGGTTCATCTGGCAGAAATGGCCGACGGTTTCCGCTGTCAGGGGCAGGGGGTCGGTATTCTGAGCCACGTCCTCCTGGCAGGCAGCCAGGGCGAGGGCGAAGACAAGCGCGCGTCTCATGGGGTGACCTTTCGGAAGGCCGCAGCGGCAAGGGCCAGTGCGGCAAGCGGCCACAGCAGCACCGAAGTGAGCGACTGCCACAGCGGGATCGCATCGGCGGCCCCGCCAACCCCGGCGGCCGCGGCTGTGGCACCCGAGGCCGTCAGGTTGAACAGGCGGAACGCATCGGCGGGGTTAAGAAGCAGCGCCACGGGGAAGGCCTTTGTCGTGAACCAGCCACCGTTGTCGGCGACGATGGCAGACAGAAGCGCCAGGTCGTACAGCACCACCAGACCCAGCCAAAGCCCGATCGCCAGACCCGCCGCGCCCGAGGGACGGCGAGAAAGCGACGACAACGCATAGCCTGCGCCAAGGAAGGTCGCCCCAAGAAGGACCGAGGACCAGCTTAGCCGGGCAAGGGCAGGCAGGCCATCAAGGGCGTTCTCGTCGGTCCAGAGCGCGACCCCGGCGGCAAGTCCGTGGCCCAGAAGGACGGCAAGCGTCAGGATGCCCAGATGCGCCAGAAGCTTGCCGATCAGAACTTCCTCCCGCGCAATCGGATAGGCAAGAAGAAGCGGCAGCGTCCCGCGTTCGGATTCGCCCGCGATGGCGTCAAAGCTCATCAGCAGCGCAAGAAGCGGGATCAGGTAGACCGAGAGCGAGGTGAGTGAGGCGACGATCACCGACAGGCGGTCAACACCAAGACCTCCGGTCGGGGCGGACCCGGCCAGCGACAGAACCAGCGAGAAGACCGCCATCAACACAAGCGCAATGGCTACCCAGCGATTGCGCAGGGCGATACGGAACTCGGTCGCGGCGGTGGACAGGATGCGGGTCATGGCTGCGGCCCCCGGCTGAAATGGGCGTAAAGGTCTTCAAGACTGGGGGGCAGCACGTCCAGGTCGGCCACCTTGTCGCCCAGCCCCGCGATCCGGCCCAGCGTCTCCAGCTTCTGCGCTTGCGGGCAGGTCAGATGCAGCGCGCCGTCCACCAGGATCGCGCCGGGCAAGTGCGCCGCGATGTCTGACGCATAGCCGTTCCGCGCCATGACATGCAGCATCACCGGCAGATCGGCGCGGCGACGCAGGTCGGCCAAAGAGCCCTCGGCCACCAACTGCCCCCTGGACAGGATCACGATGCGGTCGGTCCGGGCCTCCACTTCCGTCAGCGCATGCGACGACAGCAGGATCGACGCGCCTTGCGCGGCCAGATCGTCCAGCAGCGCATAGAACTCTCGCCGCGAAACGGGGTCCAGGCCAGAGGTCGGCTCGTCCAGCACCAGAAGGCGCGGGTGGCCGATCAGGGCCTGCGCCAGGCCGACGCGCTGGCGCATCCCCTTGGAATAGGTGCCGATGCGGCGGCGGGCTGCCTGGGACAGCCCCACCTTTTCCAGAAGCCCCATCGCCAGATCCGGGCTTTCCCCCCGTAACCGCAGGTAGTGGCGGATCTGCTCCAGCCCGGTCAGGGCCGGATGAAAGGCCGCATTCTCCGGCAGGTAGGCCACAGCCCGGCGGGCCGCGACCGAGCCGGGGGCGGCATCGCAGATGGTCACGTCGCCGGACGTCATCGGGATCAGCCCCAGCACGATCTTCATCAGCGTCGACTTGCCCGCGCCGTTGTGGCCAAGCAACGCCACCCGTTCTCCGGGGGCGACGGACAGGCTGACCCCGGTCAGGGCTGCAACCTCACCAAATCGCTTAGTGAGATCCGAGATCGTCAAGGTCGATGTCATCGAACTGGCCTTTGGTCCAACGCCCCGCAACCTCGGCCTCAAGGGCGGCGATGTCGGCGGGGACGGGAATGTCATGGGGGTGCATCAGCGGGTGGCTGTCGGTCACGCCCCCGGGCAGAATAGCGGGAAAGGACGACTGCGACCAGCGCACCAGTTGCACGGCAGGAGAGCCGGTCAGAAGCTTGGCGGCCGGCTGGGACCACAGGATATGGTCCATCAGGTCATTCGGGCGGAACACGCCATCGGCGATGCCGTCCCCGTTCAGATCGAAGGCCGGGTGATCGGACCAAAAGTTGCCGCGGCCCTCAAAACTCCACTCCATGAACCGGGTGCCGACGTATTTCACCTGCTCCTGATTTCCAAGAAAAGCGTTTTCGGTCAGCATGTTGCGTTCTGAGCCTGCGGTAAAGTGGATGCCGATGCCGCAGCCTTCGAACCGGTTCTGGAAGATCAGGTTCTTGTGGGCATTGTAGACGAAAAGGCACTTTTTCGTACCGCCACGCACCAGGTTGCCGGCCACATCGGCGCCATTGGCAAAGTTCAGCATGACCCCATGTTCGCGGTCACCAAGCGACAGGTTGTTCTTCACCACCACCCGGTCGCTGAACATGATCGCAAAGCCAAGGTGATTGCCGATCGAGACGTTCCCCGACACCTCGCTGTCATGCGTGTACATGTAGTGGATCGCAAAGCGCAGGTCGCGGAAGGTGTTGTTGCGAAAGATGTTCTTCTTGGACGTGTTCGTGAAGATTCCGTCGCGGCCCCACCGCACGGTGTTGCCCTCGACCACTGTCCCGGGCGCGTTCCAGACATAGAACCCGTTGCCGCGTTCGTTCATCCGGTGGTTCTGCCGACCCTCCACCGTGTTGCCCCGGACCAGCGCGTCCAGCCCGCCATGAATGTCCACGCCATGCATGTTGTCGGTCAGGCGGTTGCCCTCGATCCGCGTCCGGTCGGCGCCCTTGACGACCTTGATGCCGGAATCGATGGCCTGATTGTCCGTGCCCGATCCGGTGACATGCAGCCCGGTCAGCACCACGTCATCCGCCGTCACGGTGATGACCGTGCCCTGACCCTGCGCATCTACAGTAGCGGATCCATCGCCCTGCAAGGTCAGGGTTCGGTCGATAGTGACGGGGCCCAGATAGGCCCCGCCCGACAGCATAAGCACATCGCCGGGGGTAGCCCCGGCAATGGCTGCGGCAAGCGTGCCCTCACCCGGGGCGACATGCACTTCCGCCGCCCAGACGGGCGTCACAAGGGCCATGCAAAGGGCAAGGGCGCGCATCACCTCAGGCCCCCGAAGGTTCCACGAACATCCGGCCGCGCATCTCCATGTGAAGGGCGTGGCAGAACCACTGGCAATAGTACCAGTAGACCCCGGCGTTCGCGGCGGTGAAGGTGACCGAGGACGTCGCCAAAGGCCCGATCTCCATCGCGACGCCGTGGTTGCCCATGGTGAAGCCGTGGGTCAGGTCGTCGATGTCGTCCAGGTTGGTGACGATGACCGTAACCTCGTCGCCTTCCTTGACCGTAAAGGTCTCCAGCGCAAAGCTGGGTGCCTGGCTGGTCATGTAGACGCGGACCTTTTTCGGATCGTCCTTGTCGCGGATCACCATGTCCTGCCAGTCGTCCAGGTTCACCCCGTCCGCCTCGGCCTGAGCGCGGGTCTCGGCCCACATCTTGTCCTGGCGGTTCCAGGCCGACACCGGGTTCACCTTGCTGGCCGCCACGGCAATCGCGTCATGCGGTTCGGCAAAGTTCGGACCGTCGTGGACCACGACCATCTTGTCGCCCGAAATGTCGATCAGCTGGTCGTTTTCGGGCTTCAGCGGGCCGACGTTCAGGAAGCGGTCCTTGCTGAACTTGCACAGACAGACAAGCCACTGGTTCTCGGCATCCAGCGTCTCGCCCATCACCGTCTTCAGGTGGCCGGGCTGGTACTGCACGTCGACCTTGTCCTTGATCGGGTCCACCGCCTCACCGGCATAGGCCTTGATCGCGTCTTCGATCGACCACTTCACCACCTGGCTGTCCAGGAACAGCGAGGTATAGGCAAACCCGCGCCCGTCGAACGCGGTGTGCAAGGGGCCAAGGCCCAGTTCAGGCTGCGCGACGATGGTCGTCATCGGATCGGCGTTGTCGTTGAACAGCGCGTCGAACCGGGTGACGTCCAGCACGGTGACCGTCGGCGACAGCTTGCCGCCGATGCAAAGGTGCTTCTTGTCCGGCGCCATGTTGCAGCCGTGCGGGTTGTTCGGGATCGGGATATAGCGGGTGAACTGGCTTTTCGCGTCCTTGCGACCGTCCAGCACCCGGACCCCGTTCAGCTCTTGCCCTTCACCCGCCGCGATGGCGGCCTCGATGGCGGCAAGGTTGAAGACGACGACATGGTCAGCCTCGGCGGCGGTCATGTCCGCCAGCGTCATGCCCATTTCCGAGTTGTACGAGGTGGAGAACGCCCACTTCCCCTCATAATCCGCATCGCAGTTGTCCAGGTTGCCCGAGACCATGACCTGCCAGGCGGGCAGCATCGCTTCGGCATCGACCGCGGTGAAGATGTTCACATAGGTCGAGACATCGGTCATCGTGGAGCCGTCGTTGACCAGTGGCGCCTCATCCTCGCCGTTGCAGAAGATGTACTTGGTGTTGGGCGCCTTCTGCGGACGCATCCCGTGGATCGCCTTGGCGTTCGGGATTTCCAGGATCGCGTCGGTCTTCATGACGTCGCAGCGCACCCGGGCGACTCGGGTATTGGCCTTGTCGTTCATGAACAGGTACTTGCCGTCGTACTTGCCGTCGGTGAACGACATGTGGACGTGGTGCAGGTCGCCGTTGTCGTGGATCTTCTTGCCGTTGGCAGCCAGCTGCTTCTTGGTCTTCTCGGTCATCGTGCGCTGGTGGATGCGCAGCGATTCGTTGGTCGAACCCCAGCCGGTGGCCGAGCAGCGGTTGAACACCGGAACGCGCATCAGTTCGCGCATCGACGGGATGCCAAGGATACGCATCTCGCCGGTCTGGCCGCTGGACCAGAAGCCATAGTGCGTGTCCAGCTGGCCGGGGGCGACGTTGAAGCCCTCACCCGCAGCCAGGGCCGCGCCGGTCGTGGCAAGCGTCAACCCGCCAACAGCGCCGCCGGTCAGGGCCAGACGGCCGCCGAATGCCCCGGCAATGGCGGCACCTCCGGCGGTGGCGCCAAGCAGCGCGCGGCGCGAGAGGCCGGATTTCTGTTCCTGTGACATGGTCGGAACTCCTTTCAGTGGAGAGGTTGGTCAGTGGAGAGGTTGTGACTTGGGGTGGTTCGGATGCCCGGAGATGTTGCGGGGCGCCGATGCGGACGCGGTTTCGCGGCGCTTCTCACGCTTGATCACGACAGGGCAGATGGTCTTGGACTGGTACAGAACCTGGCAATGCAGGCAGTTCACACACTCGTTCGGATTGATCTCACCCGTCGGGTGAATCGCCTGGACCGGGCACTGGTTGGCACAGGATTGGCAGGGGCTCCCGCATTCCTTGTAGCGCTTCAGCCAGTCGAACATCCGGATCCGCGCAGGGATCGCCAGCGCTGCGCCCAGCGGGCACAGGTAGCGGCAGTAGAACCGCTCGACGAACAGCCCCGCTGCCAGAAGCGCCAGCGCATAGGCGACAAAGGGCCAGGCGCGGACGAATTTCAGGATGATGGCGGTCTTGAACGGTTCCACCTCGGCAAGGTGTTCAGCCTGCTCGATCGACATCAGCGAGACGCCGAAAAGACCAAGAAAGATCATGTACTTGACCGGCCACAGGCGTTCGTGCAGCCCCCAGGGCAGCGTCCATTGCGGGATGTGCAGGCGGCGGGCGATCTGGTTGGTGATCTCTTGCAGCGCGCCAAAGGGGCAAAGCCAGCCGCAATAGGCACCGCGTCCCCAGAACAGAAGGGCGGCCGCAACGCTGAACCACAGGATGAAGGTCAGGGGGTCCAGAAGGAACGCCTGCCAGCTGAACCCGCTGACCAGCGCCCCGAACAGCGCCATCAGGTTCACGACCGAAAGCTGCGCATTGGCGTACCAGCCCAGGAAGACCAGCGTCACCACAAGGAACCCCATCCGGAACCAGTAGAAGGCACGTGCATTGCGGGTTGCGATGCCCTGGAAGAAGAACACCAGTGTCAGGACGCCAAGCATTGCCGCCGTGATGGCGATCTCCACCTGCTTGTCCGCCCAGATCCGCTGCCAAAGCGCCTTATGGGCGACGGATTCTGCCTGGTCGGCGACATCTGCCACGGCATCGGGAACTTCCGACGTTGGCAGAGGCGCAACAGCCCGCAGGTATTTCTGGGGCAGCTGATAGCCCAGATCGAAGGTGGTGAAGACCTTTTCGATCGGCCCGACTTCGCGCTGAACCAGCAGTTGCAGGCGGAAGGGTTTCGCCGGGTCAAAACCGACTTCGGCGGGGATGATGAAAAGATCGGCCTCGGTGAACTCGGGCGCGCCCTCTGCCTGGACGCCGACCAGCCGCTTGTGCATCTTGTCGCGGAAGCGGACCGACACGTCGTCCTGGATCATCACGAAACGGTCGAAGATCCCGCCTCGCACATAGCCCGACCCCTTGAAGCTGTAGATCCCGCGCCCCACGACGACGATGGCGTGTTCTCCGGGCTTCAGCGTGGCGGCCAGGTTCGCAGCCTCGCCTTCGCCCAGGATCGCCCTGGCAATGGCCGGGTGCGAGACCAGGGCCGTCTGCATCTCGATGAAGGTGGTCTCGGGGGCTTCGGTCAGGGCACGGGCGATGGCCCGCTCGTCGCCCAGTGCGGCGAAGGCGGCGTTGACCTGACCCACGTCCAGCGACAGGCGGCGCAGGGTGCCGTCACCCTCCAGCGTCATCCAGTCGGGCGCGGCGGGGGCGTCAGGGTTGATCTCGAAGGTCGGGCCGGTCGGCGCGGCGTCTGGGGCCAGCCCGCCCAGACCAAGCGTCCGCGCCACTTTCAGACCCGAACGCACGATGCTGTCGTCGATCACCATCACCGTGACGGTTGCCCCGGAAATGATGTCCACCTCGTGCGAACTGCCGCCCGACTGCGCCTCGGCCACCAGATCAAGCCCGATATAGCCTTTGGCCAGGGCGTCCATCTTCGCTTGCGGGATGCCGATCAGGACGATGGGTTCGGAATGCTTGACCAGCTTGACCCCGATCACCCGCGCGTCCTCGTCCACTGCAACAAGCGTATGGATCGGCTTGCCCGAATAGCCCGTCGTCGACACGAAGTCCGAGGTGATGAAAGCCCAGCCGATGGTTTCGCCGCCCTTCAGGACAGGGGCGACGGCCGCATCCTCGCGGATCGGACCGAAACCGTCGGCCCCTTCGACTAGGTCGCCGGCGACAAGCTTGGGCAGCTGGTCGGCAAGCACCGACTGCGCAGCCGCGGGTGGCGACAACAGCAACGAGAGTGTCAGGAGAATCAGGCAAAAAAGCGTTTTCATCGGGCAACCCAGCTTGGCTGCCCGTCTGTTGCCACGGCCACGCCGCGCGGCACTTGACCAAACTCAAGTGTGGCGGGGGATAGCCCGGACTGCGGTTGGATGTCGCATCCGGCAGCGGTTTCAGATGGGGGACCACGGGGCAGGGGTTGGGCATGGCGGACGGCTGCAGGCGGCTGCCTGGCAGCAAGCGTGGACGTTGCGTTCAGCAGTCGGGGGATGGCAAGCGCGCAGTCGCCCCGTTCGACGGGTAGCGCGTCGGCCAGCATCAGGCACTGTGGGCAATCGCAGCACTGGCCTCTTTCGACCGGGTTTCCCTTGGCATCAAGCCGGATCGTCTGGACCCCGCCATCTCCGCAGATGACCATTTCGGTGATCGGGCCATGCACCGACTGCGCCGCCGACGCCACGCCAGAAAGGGCCAGCGACAGGACGGTGACAAGACAAAGAAGGGCGCGGAGCATCGACATGATTCGCTTGTCGCCAATTTTCTGGGCGGCGACCTTGACCTCTGTCAAACCGCGACAGGCTTTGCCAAGGTGACGGCTCAGCCCTTCTCCCCCTCGTCGATCAGACCGCCGATCCAGCGCGTTGCGACCCAGGTGGCCGGCACCCCAAGCGGCAGGGCAAGCCAAAGCGCCATAACCGGGGCCAGGACCGGCAGCTCCATCGCCTGCCACAAGAGCCCCAGAAGAAAGAGGTTGATCGCAACCGTCGCGGTGACAAACGGCCACAGGATCGCCCGCAGTTTCCACGACCTGCGCGGATCAGTGGCTGGTTCCGTCCTCGAAGGTGATCTTGTTCCAGACATTGTACTTTCCTGAAGGCTTTACCATCGGCAGTCGCATCAGTTCGGCATGGGTCTTGCTGTCAAAGACGATGACAGCCCCGTCCCGCTCCCAGATCGACACCAGCGCGCGGCTGCCGTCCCGGGTGAATTCGGTATGGGCGACAGTCTGGCCGGGCTCCGGGGTCAGAACCTTGACCACTTCCAGCGTCTCTTTGTCGATCAGGTGCATCTGCCCCTTGTTCGGCCCGGTGAAGACATCGGCCCAGATCTCGGGTGCCCCGGCATGGGTGCGCAGAAAGAAGCCGGGGCCTGATGTTTCGATGATCTTGATCACCGACCAGTCTTCCATGTCGATGACGCTGATCCGGCCCTCGTTCAGATGCGGCACCGCCATCACCTGCCGACCCTGCCGGGTCCAGCTGATCCCCGACCCCAGATGCGGCATGCCGGGCAGGGGCAGGGTGGCAATCTCGCGCCCGACATCAAGGTTGACGACAACTCCCGTCTCGCCCGCGCGGTTCGCGCCGATCAGGTTGCGGTAGTCCGGATCGAAAAAGAAGTCGTCCAGCGGGGCCGAGACATCGATCCGGCGACGGGCAAACAGGCCCTTCTCGACGCCGATCGCCTCTTCCATTCCGTTTTCGTTGTTGTGGACAAAGCCTTCAGAGTATGGCCCCCCGTCCTCGGTGAAGGCCACTTCCCAGATCTCGGGCACATCTTTCAGAGCCAGCACGAACGTCCCGCGTTCGGGGGCCTGATAGACCGCCGACACGCGGCTCGGGTCGCCCTTGCGGTCCTTCACCTCGAACACTTTGGCAACCGAAAGATCGGCGGCGTTCAGGATGGTCAGGGTCGCGGGCAGGTAATTGGCCACCGCCAGATAGGTCCCGTCCGAACTCATCGCGATGTTGCGGCTGTTCAGGCCCGCGCGGACCCGGCCAACCTCGTGCAGCGACCAGATGTCGTATTTCTGCACCCAGCCATCGCGCGACATGATGAACACATAGCGCCCGTCGGGGCTGAACTTCGGCCCGCCATGCACGGCAAAGGGGGTCTCGAACCGGTCCAGCACCTCGAACGTGTCGCCGTCCAGCACGCTGACATGGCTGTCCCCGGTTTCCACGACCAGCGTGACATTCATCGGGTCGGCGCTGAACACCGGCGCGGCGGCCGGAACGTAATCAGCGCGCAAGGCGCGGGTGGCCAGGATTTCCGCCTCGCCCCAGACCGGAGTCGGAATCGGTTGGCCGATGTAGGCGGCCACGGCGGCAATGTCATCGGGGCCAAGCGTGTCCTTGAAAGCGGGCATCTGCGTCATCGCCCGGCCTTCGGCGATGACCGCGGCCAGTTTGTCCCCCTTCAACTGGCCCAGACTTTCCGGGATCAGCGCCGGTCCCTTGCCACCTAGCCGCGTCTCGGCATGGCAGGAGGCGCAGAGGTCGGCATAGATCGCAGCGCCGTCCGGTTGGGCGAAAGCAGGGGCGGCGAGCGCCGCCAAAAG
>JAKQLM010000710.1 GCA_029567145.1 Pseudomonadota bacterium | reverse complement strand
TGGCCTTCGAGATGTTCGATATCCTGGGCGTGCCCTTCTATTGCTTCCACGACGCCGACATGCGGCCCGAAGGGGCGACCTTTGCCGAAAGCCTGAAGAACCTGAACGAAATCGCCGACTACATTCAGGAAAAGCAGACGCACCATAAGGCCAAGCTCTTGTGGGGAACCGCGAACCTCTTCAGCCACCGCCGCTGGATGTCGGGCGCGGCAACGAACCCCGATCCGGATGTCTATGCCTATGCCGCGGCCACGGTGAAGGCGAACATGGACGTGACGCACCGCCTGGGCGGACAGAACTATGTCCTCTGGGGCGGGCGCGAGGGCTATGAGACCCTGCAGAACACCGACCTTGCCGCCGAACGCGCCCATGCCGGCCGCTTCCTGCAGCAGGTGGTGGAATACAAGCACAAGATCGGCTTCAAGGGCCTGATCCTGATCGAGCCGAAACCGCAGGAACCGTCGAAGCACCAGTACGACTATGACGTGGCCACGGTTTACGGCTTCCTAAAGGACTTCGGGCTTGAGCATGAGGTTCAGGTCAACATCGAACAGGGTCACGCCATCCTTGCCGGTCATTCCTTCGAACATGAAATCGCCCTGGCGGCCAGCCTTGGCATCTTTGGCTCGATCGACATGAACCGGAACGACTATCAATCCGGCTGGGACACCGACCAATTCCCGAACAATCATGCGGAAAAGGCCGTCGCCTTCTACGAAATCCTGCGGGCCGGTGGATTCAAGACCGGCGGCGTGAACTTTGACGCCAAGATCCGCCGCCAGTCGCTTGACCCGGAAGACCTGATCCTGGCCCATGTCGGCGGCATGGACACCTGCGCCCGCGCGCTGAAGGCTGCCGCCGCACTGATGGAAAGCGGCGAAATGGAAGCCGCCCGCAAGGCCCGTTACGCCGGCTGGGACGCGCCCGCCGCCAAGGCCATGCTGGCCGGAAGCCTGGATCAGGCCGCCGCCCGCGTCATCGCCGAAAAGATCGAGCCGCAGCCGAAATCCGGCCGTCAGGAAAGATTGGAAAACCTGTGGAACCGCTTCATCTGAACCGCCGCAGCCTGCTTTTGGCCAGCGCGGCGCTGCTTCTTCCCCTGCCCGCCCTGGCCGAAGACAGGCCCGCTGCGGAACAGGTGGTGCTGAAATGGTATCGGCTGATCCTTGAACTGATCCGCCATACCGCAACCTATTCGCCCCCCGTCGCCAGCCGCGCCTTTGCCTATCTGGGCGTCGCGCTCTGGGAAGGGGTTGCCCAGTTGCGCGGGCTGACCAGCCTTGCAGGCCAGGTGAACGGCCTGACCCCGCCGCCAACCCCGCCCGGCCCGCTGGACGAGGCGGCTTTGGTCCATGCGGTGCTGTCGTCGGCAACGGCGGCGCTGTTCTTCAACACCGGCCCGACCGGCCAGCGCGCCATGGCGGCGATGACCCGCAAGCTGGGCGACAAGGTGGCCGAAGGGCTTGACCCGGCCCTTCTGAAAACCAGCGAGGATCA
>JAKQLM010000708.1 GCA_029567145.1 Pseudomonadota bacterium | reverse complement strand
CGTCCGCCTCAAGGAGGGTGTCGAGAAGCATTGCCCCGGCATGATCATCCAGTTCTCGACTGGAGGCCGCTCTGGCGCTGGCCGCGCGCGCGGCGGGATGTTGCCCCTCAAGCCCGACATGGCCTCGCTCTCGGTCGGGTCGAACAACTTCCCGACCCGGGTCTACGAAAACCCGCCCGACCTTGTGGACTGGCTGGCCTCCGAAATGCTGACCCACGACGTCAAGCCCGAGATCGAGTGCTTCGACCTCTCCCACATCCACCAGGCCGCGACGATGCAGGCCGACGGCAGGCTGAAGGCCCCGGCCTATGTCCAGTTCGTCATGGGCGTGAAGAACGCCATGCCCGCCGACCGCGATGTCTTCGACTACTACATCCGCACGGTCGAACGCCTGCTTCCCGGCTCGGAATGGTGCGCCGCCGGGATTGGCCCGGCGCAATTGACGCTGAACGAATGGTCCGTCTCCGCTGGTGGCCACGCCCGCACCGGGCTGGAGGACAACGTGCGCCTTGACCGCGTGACACTTGCGCCGTCGAACGCGGCCCTGGTGCGCCGCGTCGTGGACATCTGCGATCGCCACGAACGCCCAGTCGCCACGCCAGCG
Source organism: Pseudomonadota bacterium (assembly GCA_029567145.1). Taxonomy (GTDB): domain Bacteria; phylum Pseudomonadota; class Alphaproteobacteria; order Rhodobacterales; family Rhodobacteraceae; genus Tabrizicola. Next base: position 3,350 of record JAKQLM010000708.1, on the reverse strand, counting down.
CAGGCGCGCAGGCTGTTGGGTCTGGCGCGTTCCGCCCCGCTTGACCAGGCGCTGCAAGGATGACGCCTGGCCCATCCCGCAAGCATGGCCTTCGGGCGTTCAAGGACCATGATCGATCACCGGGTCTTTGCCGCCTCTGACATCGTTCGGGTGGCGTGCAGCAGCCGCCGCTCGTCCCGCAGGGCAAGGGCAGCGCGCAGCCTTGTGCGGTAGGTGCGGCTGACGGGCAGGTCCAGGCCAGTCTCCAGCCGACAAAGGACCCGGTCTCCGTCGCTTTCCAGCGACAGGACATGCGCCAGCGCAACCCAGTGCGAGCGGTGGACCCGTTGCCCGGGGATGACGCCAAGCGCTTGGACTGCGCGGCCAAAGGACATCAGGATCAGGGCCTGGCCGCTGCGCGTGTAGACCCGCAGATAGTGCAGTTCGGCCGAAATCGCGACGATATCGGTCCCGATCCGGCGGGGCAGGCGGGACACAAGGTCAAGCAGGTGCCGGCCCGCGTCGTCCATGTCGCTGTCGGCATCCGGCAGCACCTGCCTGTCGTCGGGTGGCCCCGGCTGGCCATCGACATCCGTGTCGTTCTGTTGGGCGATGATGATCAGACGCGGGCTGTTCAGAAGGACCCAGAACAGAACGGACGTAGCACCGCTGTCGCGAAGTTCGTCGATCAGACCGGGAAGCGAGATCGGCTCGACGTCCATCAGACCGCTTGCCAGATAGACGACCCTGTCCAGCAGCAGAAGATTGAAGACAGCGAAAAGGAAGGCGCCCACCACTCCGACGGCCACGACCAGCAGAAGCGGAGGCAGACGCCCGAACAGCGCGATGCGCCCGACAAGGATTTGCGCCAGCTCGAAGAGGATCAGCGCCGATGAGACATGGGCCAGCCAGAAGACAAACCGCGCTGGCAGACCAAACCCGTCCGACGCCGAAGGCTCGCTTAGGGCAAGGCCGATGGACAGGAGCGTGCCTGCGGCAATCAGATACCCGGTCCAGGAGTTTCGGGGATCAATCGAAGCCACAAGGCCGTCAAGCGTCGGAGTGGGGGAACTGCTGGACAAGGGAACCTGCTCGTATGCCGCTTTCCGGAAAGCTAGCTGGCCATCCGCTGGAATCAAACCGCTGCCCGGGCCCGTTCATGCAACCGCGCCGTCCGTTCGTGCGGAGCGACTGGCCCCGGGCGGACGAGACGGGCAGCACCGGTCCAGCCGGTCGGATGACCGCCCAAAGGTTTTGCGCAGGTGCCCGACCGATGATGCTTCCCAACCCTTTGCAGTCCGCCTTGCAGGCCGCAGGTCCACCGCTGCGCCGACTTGCCGAGCGGACCGATGCCGTGATCGCGGTCGTTCTTGTCCTGACGGTTCTGGTGACCGTCCCCGACAACCGGCGCCTGGGAAGCGCCTTGCAGGTTGTCCTGCCGCTTGTCGCGCTGGGCTGTGCTGCCACACGCGGCGAAACGGTCAACAGTCTGGGACGGTTTGCCGTGCTGCAAGCCGGGATCAAGGGTCCGAAATACCTGATCGGTGAAAGCCCGATCAGCCAGCGTCCGGATGGTGGCGACCGGGGCTTTCCGTCCGGTCACACGGCGGTTGCGACCTTTGGGGCCGTGCAGGTGATCAGGCATTGCGCCGCGTTGCATCCGGTCACACGGGCCGTGGTGGTCGCGGCGGCGGCGTTTACCGGCGGGTCGCGGATCGAATCCGGTCGGCACAGCCTGTGGCAGACCATGGCAGGGGCGCTTTGGGGCTGGGCGATCGCTTGCCTGCCCCTGGCCGGGCTAAGACGCGCGGGCCGCTGGATGCGCAAGCTCCGGGGCCGCCATGTCTGACCTGGACCGCGCCGACACCCGCAGGCCCGGTCGCACGACCACCATCAGTGCCGACCGCAGGGCATCACGGATCCTTGCCTGCATCCTGGTCAGCTTTGCCGTCTTCGCGATCTGGCCTGCGATCGACTTGCGCGTCTCGCAGGTCTTCCACGACCCGGCGACCGGATTCGTGATCGACGGACATCCGCTGACCGAGGCGCTTCGCATGTCGGTCTGGTATCTGGCGATCCTGCTGTGTTTTGTCGCCGCCTTCGGCACCATCCTTGGCGCGGCGGGTGGAGAGGTGCTGCTGCCAACCCGCGCCTGGGGCTTTATCCTTGCGCTTTACCTCCTGGGCCCGGGTGTGATGGTCGAGTTGCTGACAAAGCCGCTTTGGGGCCGGGCAAGGCCCGCGCAGGTGGCGGAATTTGGCGGAACCCTGCAGTTCAGTCCGGCGAACGAACTGGTCGACTTCTGCACGCGCAACTGTTCGTTCGTCTCGGGCGAAGTCTCGGGCGCGACCGTGACGGCGCTGGCAGTTCTGCTTGTTCGCCTTCACCTCAGGCGTCGGCTTCCCAAGACGGGATCGGCCCTGTTGCTGGCCGTTGCCATGTGCCTGCCGCCGGCAATCGCCCTGCAACGCGTCGCGGCGGGTCGGCACTTTCTGTCTGACACCATTTTTGCCGTGCTGTTTACGCTGCTTCTGGCCCTGGCCCTGTCGGCGCTGCTTCGACCCGGTGCGCTGGGCCCGACCGGGACAAGGCGCGGTTCCGACAGACCCCTGAAGCCTGCGGTGCGCCAGGGAAAAAGCGCGCTGGAAAAAGGAAAACCCCGCAATCATTTAAGATTGCAGGGCTTTTCTGGTAGGGATGGTGCCCAGAAGAGGAGTGCAGAACCCGCACAACTCCAATAGGTTAGGGAAAAGTGGGACACAGGAAGCTATCGGCATGGAGCCGATGTTCGCTTTGATTCTGTCCCACCAACGAAACCGTCACGTGATTGGCGACGCTTGTTGCGCGTTACACAATACCGTCACGATGATAGCTGTGCAAATGCCGGATATCCCTAGCCCTTCAAAGATAGTCGCAAAGCAACGATAGGCCAAGAGGGTCCTCCATGATTCCTGACATAACCATTCTTGCTATGTCAGATTCCATGACTGAATTTGACATAGAACTCGTCAACTGTTCTTCCGTGCCAACGAAGACCTCTCCCACAATGGTGATCGTTGCATGATCAAGATGAACACACCCGCTGACGACGACCCAGCCCTCGATCAATCCAGGTTGCTGCACGCACTTCGTCAGACCATCCGATACGCGGATGAACATGGTGGCATCGGTCTGACCCAGACCAAAGCGTTCAACCGAAAATTCGCCCACTGGGCCGCTGACAACTTTCATTGGCCGGAGTATTCCACCGACAGGCTGCTGAGCATCCAGAAGGTGCTGAACGAATGGGATGTGCCCCCTGTGGGGGTGATCCACGATGTGCTGACAATCGCCAAGTGGGGGCGGCACACCAAGGGGATGTTCAAGTTATT
>JAKQLM010000704.1 GCA_029567145.1 Pseudomonadota bacterium | reverse complement strand
GGACGCTGTGACATGAAGCCCCGGATGATCACCGACATCGCCGACTACTTCAGCCGGGGTTGTGGGCGCTGTGACCGGTACGACACGCCGGACTGCTCGACCAAGGCCTGGGCGGCGGGGCTGGCCGAGCTGCGCCGAATCTGCGTCGGGGCCGGGCTGCAAGAGACGGCGAAATGGGGCCACCCGGTCTACATGCACGCAGGCCGCAACATCGCGATCATCGGGGCTTTCCGGGGGGATTTCCGGCTGACGTTCTTCAACCCGGGTCTGATGCGCGACCCCGATGGGGTGCTGGAGCGGCAGGGTCCGAACACCCGTCACCCGGACTGCCTGCGTTTTGCGGACAACGCCGCCCCCGCTGCACAGGAAATCCTGATCCACGCCTATCTGGCCGAAGCGATGGGCTATGCCGAGGCCGGCATCCTGCCCGACGCCGCACCCGGCACCATTGAGCTTCCCGCCGAACTGATCGCCGCGCTTGACGCCGATCCGGTTCTGGCCGAGGCGTTTCACGCCCTGACCCCCGGGCGGCAGAAAAGCTGGGCGCTGCACCTGGCCAGCGCCAAGACCGCAGCCACCCGGACCACGCGCCTGACCAAGGGGCACGCCAGGATCCTGGCGGGCAAGGGCGCGACCGAACTCTAGGCGCCCTGTCAGGCCGGCCAGTCCACCACCTTGATCCGGTCGTAATGCGCGCCCGGAAAGCCCGGCTTGACCCGGCCGAACCAGGGCGCGTGCCAGGCAGCCCCCAACCGTTCGTCCAGCGCGTCCGACCGGACCTTTGCCCCGGCCCCGTTCGGCACCAGCCCGATTTCGCCCAGGATGATCCGCCCGTCCTTCAGGAACATGTCGACCCGGATGAAATCGAAGTTGCGCCCGATGCCTTCGGCCACGGCAATCATGTCGTCCAGCCGGTCGTGCATCGGCACCGGAGTTCCGGTCTTGTAATACAGCTCTTGCGGCAGATAGCGCCCGTCGCGGTCATACAGCGTCTGGACATGGTCGCGGCTGCGGTCGACATCGACTTGAAAGATTTCGACCTTTCCGTTGCAGACAAAGAACTTCCAGTCCGGCGCATCGGCGGTGTCGGACCCCAGGTCTTCCTCCAGATACAGATTGCGCGGCATGGTTTCGTACCACCAGAGCGCAAGCTTGCGGTGATGGACGCGGCTGATCCAGTTCGCGGCCAGGGGTTGCAGCGCGGCACGCCGCTCGTCGGTCAGGGGATAGCTGACGCGGGCGTTGGTGCGGCTGCTGTGGTTCGACTTGAAGTAATAGCTGCCCGGCGCGACCTCGTCGTTCCCGGGCACCCGCGCGCGGTCGGTGATGGCAAAGCGTTCGGGCAGGTGGATCAGATGCCGCAGCTCGACCGGGAGGTAAGCACAACTGCGCAACTTGTCCGACGGGCTGGGCGATGGGATAGGCCCGAAGAATTTGAACAGAAGCTGCTTTTCGGTGAATGTCCTTGGCGCGATCAGGTCCGGCAGGCGCTGGTGGGCTTTGCGGTAATACTGGCAGGACTTGCGGATGTTCGCGTCCAGATTGCGCCCGAAAACATCAACGCCGCGCTGCGTGTACGGCGGCGGGGGCAGATCAATTCCGTGCAGGCCTTCGGCCCGGATCACCGCAAGCTGGTCTGCGATTTCCGCCGGTCGTTCCAATCCTGTGCCCCCCTTGGTCGCGGGATCACCTTACAGGCGAAATGCGCAAAGACCAGCCAAGGGACATGCCGTGCCACCCTTCGGCGCAGGTCAGGGGTGACCGTGTTTGACCCTTGGCCCGGCACTGGTTAGCATGGCGCGATGAAAGCCGATCCTGCCCTTGCCATGACCCAGGCCCTTCGCGACGGGGGCGTCCGCGTGACCCGTCAGCGCGAGGCGCTGCTGAAGGTCCTGACCGAGGCGCAGGATCACCCCGATGCCGCCGAACTGCACCGCCGGGCCCGCACTCTGGACGACAGCCTGTCGCTGGCCACGGTCTACCGGACCCTGTCCGTGCTGGAGCGGGAAGGCGTGGTGCTGCGGCTGGCCTTGGAAAACGGCGGCGCCCGGTACGAGGTCGCGGATGCCCCGCACCACGACCACATCGTCGATCTGGACAGCGGGCGGATCACCGAGTTCCGGTCGGAAAAGATCGAACAGCTGCAACGCGAAATCGCCGCCGAGCTGGGCTTTGACATCATCCATCACCGGATGGAACTGTACTGCCGCAAGAAGCCGGGCTAACCGGCAAACCCGCCATAGCGCCCCTGGGCAAAGACCAGCGGCTGCCCCGGTTGCACCGTCACCCGCAGCACCCGGCCGATGACGATGGCGTGATCCCCGCCATCGTGGACCGCATGGGCCGCGCAATCGAACCGGGCCAGCGCCCCGTCCAGCGCGGGCAGGCCTTCGGTGGTGACGGAATGGTCCAGCCCGGAAAACCCGGACCCGCCCCGGGCAAAGCGGGCAAGCCATTCGCGCTGGCCGGATTCAAGTACATGGATCGCGAAATGCGCCGCGCCCGCAAAGATCTGGAACCGCGACGAGGCGCGGGCCGGGGACCACAAGACCAGCGGCGGGTCCAGCGAGACCGAGGAAAAGCTGTTCGCCACGAACCCGACAGGCCCCTCCGGCCCGGCGGTGGTGACCAGGCAGACCCCAGTGGCAAAGCGCCCGAACGCCTCGCGCAGGGCGCGCGGATCGGTCGGGGCAAAGGTTTCGGGCGAAAGCGGTCCGTCGGGCATGGCTGATCCGGTCATGGAGGCTACCAGATATGGCAAGGCCCCAAACAATCAACCCACAATCAACCTCGACCCTCGCCGGTCAGATCACCCGCACCAGCCGCAGGGCGTCATAGATCGCCGCATGGGTGTTGCGCGCCTCGACCGCGTCGCCGATCCGGTACAGGACGAATCCGGGCGGGCCGTCGCCGGTGGGCTGGGGCAAGCCGTCGATCAGGGCGGCGTAGTCAACCGCACCAAGATTGGCCGACAAGGGCTTGAGATCAAAGTAGATATCTGCCATCGGCTGGGTGCCCGCATTCACGACGACCTGATCGAAAAGCGCGGTCCGGTCCAGCTTCATGTAGTCGGACCCGACCGTTGCCTGCAGCTGGTTCCCGGCCGCTTCCACCGCCAGCAGCCGGTAGGTCACGGTGAAGGTCACGTCCTTGTCCTGCAGCGCGCGCATGTAGGGGACAAGATTCATCGCCATCACTTCCGGCGCAAAGGTGCGGTCGCGGGTCATCACCTCGACCTTCGATCCCGCCTCGGCGATGACCTGCGCTGCCTGCAGCGCGGCATGGTCGCCCGCGTCGTCATACAGCAGCACGTTCGCCCCGGGCTTCACATCGCCCGAAATGATGTCCCAGGCGGACACCACCAGATCATTGCCGGTGGCCAGCACGTCCATCGCGGGAAGCCCGCCGGTCGCGATGATCACCACATCCGGGTTTTCCGCCATGATGTCAGAGACTTCTGCCCAGGTGTTGAAGCGGAATTTCACCCCCTTTGCCGCGCATTGCGCCATCCGCCAGTCGATGATGCCGATCATCTCGGCCCGACGTTTCGACCGGGCCGTCAGGCGGATCTGGCCGCCGGGCCGGTCGGCAACCTCGAACACGGTGACGCTGTGGCCGCGCTCGGCCGCGACGCGGGCAGCTTCCAGCCCCGCTGGCCCGGCCCCGACGATCACCACCTTCTTCTTCACCTCCGCCGGTGCGATGGCATGCGGCTGCGTCCCCTCGCGCCCGGTCGAGGGGTTGTGGATGCAAAGCGCCATGCCGCCCTGATAGATCCGGTCCAGGCAATAGGTCGCGCCCACGCAGGGCCGGATATCCTGTTCGCGGCCCTCGACAATCTTGCGCACGATGTGGGGGTCCGCCATGTGCGCGCGGGTCATCCCGACCATGTCGACCTGGCCCGTGGCCACCGCGTGCCGGGCCGTGGCGACATCCGGAATCCGCGCGGCATGCAGCGTCGGCATCCCCACCTCGGCCCGGATGCGCCCGGCAAAGTCCAAGTGCGGGGCCGCGCGCATGCCCTGGATCGGGATCATGTCGGTCATCGCGGGGTCGGTATGGATGCGACCGCGGTTCAGGTTAAGATAATCGACCATCCCACTGTCACGGAACACTTTTCCAATGGCAATGCCTTCGTCCATGTCGATGCCGCCAGGCTCTACTTCGTCCATGCCGTAGCGCAGCCCGATGACAATGTGGTTGCCTACCCGCTTGCGGACGGCGGTCAGGATATCCATCGTCAGCCGCGTGCGGTTTTCCAGACTGCCGCCGTAGGGTGCGTCCAGCATGTTGGTCAGGGGCGACATGAACTGGTCCAGAAGATGCCCGTGGCACAGGAACTCGATCCCGTCGACACCTGCGGCCTGCATCCGTTCCGCCGCATCGGCATAGTCGCGGATGATGCGGGCGATGTCCCAGTCTTCCGCCGGTTTCGGGGTCGCCCGGTGCGCGGGTTCGCGTTCGTGCGTGGAGGACACCACGGGCAGCCAGTCGCCCTTGTCCCAGCGGGTGCGGCGGCCAAGGTGCGACAGCTGGATCATCACCGCCGCCCCGGCGTCGTGGCAATCGTCTGTCAGCCGTTTCATCCACGGCACGATTTCGTCCTTCCAGACCAGAAGGTTGGAGAACACCGGCGGGCTGTCGCGGCTGACACTGGCCGAGCCTGCCGTCATCACCATCGCCACCCCGGCCTTGGCACGCTCCAGATGATACAGCCGGTAGCGGTCCTTGGGCATCCCGTCGTCACCGTAGGCCGGTTCGTGGCTGGTCGTCATGATCCGGTTGCGCAGGGTCAGGTGTTTCAGCGTGTAGGGCTGCAGCAGCGGATCGTTCGACATGGGGACCGGGCCTTCTCATGGGGTGGAATCGGCGTCTGGGGGTGACTATCGCAAAACTTGACATATGTGTCGAGTTTAGAGTTGATGCGCCTTGTGCCTGGCTGGCCCGGGTGGTTAGGGTTCGGCATGAACACCGAAAAGACCGAGCGCGGATGGCGGGGGACGCCGGATCTCTGGCTGGACGCGGCCTATGCGCTGCTGGTCGAAGGTGGCGTCGAGGCGGTCAAGGTCATGCCGCTGGCCACGCGGCTGGGCCTGTCGCGGACCAGTTTCTACTGGCACTTTCCGGACCGTGAGGCGTTGCTGGCCGGTCTGGTCGATCGCTGGCAGGCCAAGAACACCGGCAACCTTGTGGCGCGCTGCGAAGCACCGGCCGCGACGATCGCCGAGGCGATGCTGAACCTGTTCGACTGCTGGTACGACGATGACCTGTTTGACAGCCGGCTGGAGTTCGCGATGCGGACCTGGGCGCTGACCGATCCGTCCGTGGCGGCGGCGATGTCGGCTGCGGATACGGCTCGCGTCGTGGCAATCACTGCCCTGTTCCGCAGGTTTGGCTATAGCGAAACCGAGGCGGACACCCGCGCCCGCACGCTGTACCTGACCCAGGTCGGGTATATCGCGCTTCGGTCGGACGAAAGCCTGGACGTGCGGCTGGCGCGCAACCCGGCCTATGTGCTGACCTTCTGCGGTGTGGCCCCGACGGACGCCGAAGTTGCGGCCTTCACCGCACGGCACAGGGTCAGGTCAGGCGGCTGAGAAGGTCCAGCAGGCTTTGCCGCTCGGTCCCGGTCAGCGGGGCCAAGGTCTGATCCGACACCTGCAGCGCCGTGGCGGTGCGATCCGCAAACAGCGCGGTCCCGGCTGCGGTCAACGTCACGGTCAGGCGGCGTCGGTCATCGGGATCGGCGGTGGTGGCGACATAGCCCAGCCGCGCCAGCCGGTCGACCACGCCCTTGATCGTCGCCGCATCCATTGCCGTTGCCCGGCCCAGGTGATTCTGTGACAAAGGCCCGACCTCGGCCAGACGGGCAAGAACGGCGAACTGGGTCGTGGTCACCTCGGGGATCAGCGCGGCAAAGATCGACAGATGCCGCTGCGTGACGCGGCGCAGGATATAGCCGATCTGGTCATCCAGCCGATAGTCGTCAAAAGCGCCCATGTGAATGCGATACGCGCTGCGGTTGTCAGGCGCAAGGCTGTTGACAGCAAGGGGACGAGCGCCGCAGTCTGTTTCTGTGCATATGAATTTGAGGGACCGCGTGACCGACTACGCCCGCCCCGAGACCCTGTCGCAGGCCCTGCAGGTGATGACCGGGGGCGGTTGGCGGGTGCTTGCGGGGGGAACCGACCTTTACCCGGGCGCGGACACGCGGTTGGCGGGGCGGGTGCTGGATCTGTCGGCGCTGCCGGGGTTCAGCGGAATAACGCACGCGGGCGGGTTGCGGATCGGGGCCGCGACGACCTGGGCGGCGATTGCCGCGGCGGACCTGCCGCCGGCCTTGCGGGCCTTGCAACAGGCCGCCGTGCAGATCGGCGGGCGTCAGGTGCAGAACGCGGGCACGCTGGGGGGCAATCTGTGCAACGCCTCGCCCGCTGCGGACGGGGTGCCGCCGCTGCTGGCTCTGGGCGCAGAGGTAGAACTGGCGTCCCCGTCGGGAACCCGGATCCTGCCGCTGGAAGACTTTCTTCTCGGCCCCCGTCGCACGGCCTTGCAGGCAGGCGAGATGCTGGCGGCGGTGACGGTCCGCGACAGCAACCTTTCGGGCGCCTCGGCCTTTGTGAAGCTGGGGGCGCGGTCGCATCTGGTGATCTCGATTGCGATGGTCGCGGCACGGCTGGTGGTTGCGGCGGGTCGGGTGACGGGGGCTATGGTCGCGGTCGGGGCCTGTTCGCCGGTTGCCGTGCGGCTGCCGCAGGTCGAGGCGGCGCTGGTCGGCGCCCCCGTGGCGGAGGCGATGGACCGGGTGCAGGCCGTGGATGTTCGGGCCGCCCTTGCCCCGATCGACGATGTGCGCGCCACGGCGGACTACCGGCGCGACGCTGCCGTGGAACTGGTCCGCCGTGCGGTCCGGGGGGCGCTGGCATGATCGGCTTCACCCTGAACGGACAGCCCGTCGACATCGATGCCCCGCCGACCGAGCGTCTGTCGCAGTCGCTGCGCGAACGCCTGGGCCTGACCGGCACCAAGGTCGGCTGTGACGCGGGCGATTGCGGGGCTTGCACGGTGCTGTTGGACGGGGCCTCGGTCTGCGCCTGCCTGACGCCGGTTGCGCGGGTGGCGGGTCGGTCCGTCACCACGGTCGAGGGCAAGACGCCGGAACTCACCCGCCTGCGCGCCAGCTTTCACGCCCATGGCGCGGCGCAATGCGGGATCTGCACGCCGGGAATGCTGCTGACGGCGGCCGAGCTTCTGACCCTTACGCCGCATCCGACCCCCGATCAGGTCGAGGCGGCGCTGGGGGGCGTCCTTTGCCGCTGCACCGGCTATCGCAGCATCATCGCCGCCGTGGTCGCGGCGGGGCAGGGCGTGCCCGCTGACGCCCCCAAAGGCCTTGTGGGACAGGCCGTGCCCCGGCTCGACGGCGCGGCCAAGGTCGCGGGCGACAGCTTTGGCGCGGATGACTGGCCAGCGGGCGCGCTGGTGGTCAAGGCGGTCCGCTCGCCCCATCCCCATGCGGCCTTCGTCATTGGCGATCCTGGCCCGTTTCGTGCGCGTCCCGGTATCGTCGCCGTCTTTACCGCCGACGATATCCCGGGCCGCAACGCCTTTTCGGTGATCCCGCCCTTTGCCGACCAGCCGGCCATCGCGACCTCTCCTGCGCGGTTTCGCGGTGAATGCGTGGCGCTGGTGGCCTTTGCGCCGGGGGCTGACCCGGACCTGACCGGTTTTCCCGTCACCTGGACGCCGCTGCCCGCGCTCTTGACTGCGGACGACGCCGAAACCGGCGCCTTGCTGCACCCCAATCGGCCCGGAAATCTTTTGATCGAGGGGCGCGTGATCAAAGGTGATGCCGCCGCAGCGCTTGCCGCCAGTGCCCATGTCGTCGAAGGCGGCATGACCACCGGCTTTGTCGAACACGCCTATATCGAACCCGAGGCCGGGTCTGCCTGGATGGACGGCGACACGCTGGTGATCCGCGCCTGTACCCAGGCCCCGGGGATGGACCGCGAGGATACCGCCGCGATCCTGGGCCTGCCGCTGGACCGCGTCCGGATCATCCCTTCGGCTGTCGGGGGCGGTTTCGGGTCGAAACTCGACATCTCGTTGCAACCGCTGATCGGGCTGGTCACCCTGAAGACCGGGCAACCCAGCCGCATGGTCTATTCGCGCGCGGAAAGCATGATCTCGACCACGAAACGCCACCCGGCGGAATTGTACGGCCGGATCGGCTGCGACGCCCAGGGCCGCATCACCGGACTAGAGGTCGCGGGCCGTTTCAACACCGGGGCCTATTCCAGCTGGGGGCCGACGGTCGCGAACCGGGTGCCGGTGCATGTCTCGGGGCCGTACCTGACCCCGCATGTCACCGCGACGGCCCGGGCGATCCACACGCACGGGCCGGTGTCCGGGGCGTTCCGGGGTTTTGGCGTGCCGCAAGGCGCGCTGTGGCAGGAAACGCTGTATGATCGGCTGGCCGACAAGGCCGGGATCGACCGGCTGGAGTTTCGGCTGCGAAACGCCCTTTGCGACGGCGACCCCAGCGCGACCGGCCAGGTCCTGCGGGCGGTCGGCATCCACGCCTGCCTGACCGCGCTGCAGCCACACTGGACCCGCGCCCTGGCCGGGGCGAAGGGCCAGCCGGGCCGGGGGGTCGGGGTGGCGTCCTGCTGGTATGGCTGCGGCAACACGGCGCTGCCGAACCCCTCGACCATCCGTATCGCCCTGTCCCACAAGGGCGAGGTGATCCTGCACCAGGGCGCGACTGACATCGGCCAGGGCTCCAACACCGTCATCTCCCAGATCGCAGCCGAAGCGCTGGGTCTGCCGCTGACAGCGTTCCGCCTGATCGGTCCTGACACCGGGCTGACCCCGGATGCCGGCAAGACCTCGGCCAGCCGTCAGACCTATGTCTCGGGCCGGGCTGCCAAGGCGGCTGCCGAAACGCTGCGGGCCGACGTCCTGCGTCGCGCCAATGCCGGTGAAAGCGCCACCCTGACGCTGGTCGGCTCGGTCCTTTGTGTCCACGACCGGGGAGCTACAGCCCGGATCGACCTTGCCGCCCTGCCGCCTGACGCCAATGGCCATGCCCTGACGGCCGAGGCAAGCTATGACCCGCCAACCTCGGCGCTGGACGGGAACGGACAGGGCGCGCCCTATGCCGTCTACGGCTACGGCGCGCAGATTGTCGAACTAAAGGTGGACGCCGATCTGGGCACCGTTCGGCTTTTGAAGTTCACCGCCGCGCATGACCTGGGCCGTGCGATCAACCCGATGCTCGCGCAGGGCCAGATCGAGGGCGGCATCGCGCAAGGCATCGGCATGGCGCTGATGGAGGAATACCTGCCCGGACGGACGGAAAACCTGCACGACTACCTGATCCCGACGTTCGGCGATGTGCCCCCGATCGAAAGCCTTCTGATCGAGGTGCCCGATCCCGAAGGCCCGTTCGGCGCGAAAGGTCTGGGCGAACACACGCTGATCCCGACCGCCCCCGCGATCCTGAACGCGATCCGCCATGCCACGGGGGCGGACATCAGTCGTGTTCCCGCGCTGCCCCACCGTCTACGGCAAGCCCTGCAATCGCTTTCATCTGTGCCGAAAGATCCGGGGGGTCCGGCGCCAGGCCCCCGGCAGGTGATCCGATGACCGACGCCCCCGACAAGATCCGCTGCGATGCCTGCCCGGTGATGTGCTACATCGCTCCGGGGCAGACCGGCGCTTGCGACCGCTATGCCAATGACGCGGGCCGTATCGTGCGGTCTGATCCGGTCGTGCTGCTGTCGCACACGGTTGACACCGGGGGCCGCGTCGTCCCCTTCGCCGCGCGGGACTGGCCCGATATGTGGGATGGCTCGCCGGTCCCGGCGGATGCCTTCGTCACCGGCATCGGGTCGGGCACGACCTATCCCGATTACAAGCCTGCGCCCTTCATCGTCTCGTCCCAGGTTGACGGCGCCGACATGGTCACCGTCGTGACCGAGGCGATCTTTTCCTACTGCGGGGTCAAGATAAAGATCGACACAGACCGCTTCCTTGGCCCCGAAGGCGCGGTGATCCGGGCCGAGGGCGAACCCGTCGGCCATGTCACGACCGCCGAATACGGCAGTCAGATGCTCAGCCTTGGCGGGGTCCATCACCTGACCGGCGGGGGCAAGGCCGAAGGCCGGGTGACCTGCGCGACCATGCTGGCGCTGTGCAACGGCAAGGCGGCAGAGCTGGTCATTGACGGCGGCTCGACCGTGGTCGTCCAGGCCGGGCAGGCCCCCGTCGTGGACGGCGTCCGGGAACGGCGGATGCGGGTCGGCTGCGGGTCCGCCACCATCGGCATGTTCGCGGTGCAATGGCAGGGGCTGGTGGACGAGGTGGTGGTGGTCGACGACCACATCACCGGCGTCGTCAGCGAACACCAGGCGGGCAAGGTGATCGGCTGGCCCCCCTCTGGCATCCGGATCAAGGGCCACCGCTCGACCCCCGGACGCTATTTCCGGGTGTCCGAACCGGGCCAGGGATGGGGCGGCACCCGGCTGACCGACCCGTTGGAGATCCTGGGCGAATGGAACCCTAAAAAGGGCGCAAGGGCAGGCTTGCGGCTGCTGATGGTCTCGACCACGGGCGAAGAGTTCGCCTATTATGTTCTGGACGGTGACCTGCGACCGATACGACAGGACCTGCCGGACGACTTGAAGAAGTCCGTCGAACTTATTGACGAGAATTGCGAACCTTCGCTTTGCACCGTGCTGTTCGTCGGGGGCGCAGGCGGGTCGCTTCGCGCCGGGGTCGCCCGGAACCCGGTGCGGCTGACCCAGTCCGTGCAGGGCGGGGTCACCCGGCTGACCAGTGGGGGTGCTGCGTGCTTTGTCTGGCCCGGCGGCGGGATCACCTTCATGGTCGATGTCTTGCGCCTGCCACAGGACGCTTTCGGCTACGTCCCGACCCCGGCGCTGGTCGCCCCGCTGGAGTTCACGCTGCCTCGCGACGCCTATCTTGCGATGGGGGGCCATGCGGACAGCATCCGCTCGCTGGACCAGACTATGTCCGAAGGCGGAGAATACCCCACCGCAGCACGGGTCGCACCATGGCCCGAACCATGATCGCAGGCACCAGACCCCAGGGGGCCGTGGCCGCGTTGCTGCCGGGGGGGCGTCTGCATCTGCAGCACGGGCCGATCGACATCCTTGCCGAAGCCGTCGGCGCCTGGCCTGCGGTGCGGGCCAGCCATGCGCGCGCGGCGGCAAGGTTCGCGACCATCCTGGACGAGCTGGTGACAGAGCTTCCGGCACTGCGGTCGGCGGACGTGGCGGTCACGGGCGACGTCGCCCGGCGCATGGCCGCGGCAGTCGCCCCGTTTCGGCCCGCCTTCGTCACTCCGATGGCGGCGGTTGCGGGCGCGGTGGCCGAAGAGGTTCTGGCCGCGCTGCAGGGTCCGGGGATCACCCGCGCCTATGTCAACAACGGCGGCGATATCGCGCTGTCGCTTGCGCCAGGCGAAAGCCTGACCTGCGCGCTGGCGGTGACCGGGGGCCTGGACCGGGTGACGATCCGTCATGCCGATCCGGTGCGGGGCATTGCGACCTCGGGCTGGCGCGGGCGCAGCTTTTCGTTGGGGATCGCCGATGCGGTCACCGTCCTTGCGCGGACTGCGGCAGAGGCGGATGCGGCGGCCACGATGATCGCCAATGCCGTCGACCTGGACCACCCCGGCATCGGACGACGCCCGGCGCGCGGGCTTCAGTGCGACAGTGACCTTGGCGACCGGCTGGTCACCTTCGCGGTGCCCGTGCTTTCGGCAGTTGACCGGGATCGGGCGCTGCAGTCGGGATTTCTGGCTGCCGAGGCGTTTTGCCAGCGCGGGTTGATTGAAGGCGCCGCCCTTTTCCTGCAGGGTGAGTGTCGGATGACCGGCGCGCTGGCGTTGGAACGGGGGGCTGCAAGTGACTGATTTCGCTATCCGCAAGATCGTGGTCCAGCTGGAGGAAATCCGGCACGAAGGCGGCCCCCTGGTCCAGCCTCCGCCGGTCCGTGGCGCGATCTATGCGATCTGCGCCAATCCCTTTGCCGGCCAGTATGTCCCCGACCTGCAACCAGCGATGGAGGCGCTGAAACCCCTGGCCCTGGACCTGACCGACCGGCTTGTCGAGCTTATGGGGGGCCGGGTCGGCATCGACGCCTATGGCAAGGGGGCGATCGTCGGCGAGGCGGGGGAAAGCGAACATGGCGCGCTCTGGCACGTCGCGGGCGGCTACGGCATGCGCGAGCGGCTGGGCGAATGCCGCGCCATCGTGCCAAGTGCGATGAAGGTCGGGGGCCTGGGGGCCACGCTGGACATCCCGCTTGGCCACCTGAACGCGGCCTATGTCCGGTCGCGGTTCGACGTGATCACCGTCGCCTGCGCCGATGGACCAAAGGCGGGCGAGGTCCTGTTTGCGCTGGCCATGGCACGGGGGGGCAGGGTGCACAGCCGGATGGGCGGCCTGGAGATCGACCAGGTCAAGGGAGAGGACGGTTTGCGGTGAAGCGCGTCCCAAAATCCTTCAAAGGATTTTGTCCGGAATTTTCGAAAATTCCGGCGCTTTGCGCTGCGGTCGTGCTTTTGAGCCCCGGCCTTGCCCTGGCCTGCGCGCTGCCCCCGTCGGTCATCCTGACCCTGCCCACCGGCCACTACATCACCGCCGCCGCGCTGACCGTGGCCCTGACCGCGCTGCTGGGGGCCGCAGCCCACCGCCTGCCGGTCATGGAGCCGCACCTCGTCTGGGACCGCCGGGTGCTTCTGCCCGAGACGCTGACCTCGTACCTGGCCTTTCTTGCATTCCTTGCGCTGGTCTTCATCGGCCATTTCGGCGACCGCGACCCGATGCACAACCTGATGACGCTGGTGTTCTGGACCGGGGTCTGGATCGTGGTGCCGCTTGGCTCGATGCTTCTGGGCAACATCTGGCGTCCGATCAATCCCTGGACCGGCCCGGTCCGCATGGTCCGCACGCTTTTGGGGCGGACCGGCGGGATCGGGCTGTCGCGGCTGGATCACTGGCCCGCGGTCCTGGGATATGCGGGGTTCGTCTGGTTCCAGATGGTGTCGCTTTACCCCGACGACCCCCTGGTGCTGGCCCGGCTGGCGCTGGCCTACTGGCTGGTGATCTTCCTGGCCGCCGTGCTGGAAGGCGAGGACTGGCTGCAAAAGGGCGAGTTCCTGACCGTCCTGTTCGCGATGATCGCCCGGGTTGCGCCGGTCTGGCTGCAGGTCGACGGCCCCCGGGCGCGGCTGATGCGCGGCTGGCCCGGCACGCAGGTGCTGGGCTTGCCGCCGCTCTCGGTTTCGGGCGTGGTCTTTGTCAGCCTTGCGCTGGCGGCGCTGACCTTCGACGGGCTGGTCGAGACCTTCTGGTGGCAGGCGCTGATCGGCGAGAACCCGCTGGAGCCGACCGGGCGCAGCGCGGTCGTCTGGGTCAACAGCGCCGGCCTTGCGGCGGTCTGGGTCGCCACCCTGGCCCTGACCCTGACCGCCATCGCCCTGGGGCGCCGGATCGGCGGGGGGTTTGCGACCGGGCCGGTGATGCTGTCGTTCCTTGCCATCGCGGCGGGCTATCATGCGGCGCATTACCTGGTGATGCTGCTGACCGCCGGGCAATACACGCTGGCCGCGCTGAACGATCCGTTCCTGACCGGAGACAGCTGGCTTGGCCTGCCGTCGTTCTATGTGTCCTTCGGCTTTCTCGCCGATCCTGCGGTGATGCCGCTGATCTATGCCGTGCAATTCCTGGCAATCCTTGGCGCGCATCTGCTGGCCGTCGTTCTGGGGCTGAAACTGGCCGGGCAGGGTGCGCGCCCCGTGGCGCACCTGCCGATGACGGTGCTGATGGTGGCGTATACGGTGCTGGGTCTCTGGCTTTTGTCCACCGCCAGAACCGGATGACATGACTGGACAATTCCGGGGCCATCGCCCCTTCTGACCGCAATGGCCCGTTGAGAGGCCGCAACAGTGGAGAGACGGACATGACGAACGGACTGCTTCATCCCACCCGGCGCGGCCTGCTATTGGCCGGGGGCGCGGGGCTTCTGACCGCGGCCCTTCCGGGCTATGTCTCGGCGCAAGGTGCGCCGATCAGGATCGGCTTCCAGCTGCACCGCACCGGGATCGGCGCGGCTTACGGCCGCTGGTACGAACGCACCGCACAGGCCGCGCTGAAGGCGATCAACGATGGCGGCGGCATCGGCGGCCGCCCGGTCGAGATCCTGTTCGAGGATGATGCGACCGATCCCAAGCGCGGGTCGGAAGTCGTCGACAAGCTGACCCAGTCCGATGGCTGCGACCTGGTGATGGGGACGCTCTTTTCCCATGTCGTCATGGGCTCCGCGCCAAGGGCGGGTGAGCTGAAGGTGCCTTACCTCGTCTGCTCGGAAGGCTATCACGTCGCCAGCGGCGCGCTGAACCGCTGGACCTTGCAGCCCGGCATCACCGATGTGCGGGCACAGATCTCCACCATGGCGCCCTGGGTGGCGGCGAACTTGGGCAAGAAGGTCACGATGGTCTTTCCGGACTATGCCTTCGGCCACGATCACCGCGACTTCTTCACCGCCGCCATCGCCGCGCAGGGCGGCGAGGTCATTGCCCAGATCGCCGTGCCGCCGACCGAGACCAGTTTCACCCGCTACTTCCCGCAGATCCCGGCGGAAACCGAGGTCTTGTATCACGTCATGGTCGGCCCGGCCGTCCTGACCTTCGTCAAGGAACTGGGCGAGTTCTATGGCACGGGCGCGAAACCGGCGCTCTTCGGCTTCATCGACTCGCTTGAAGCCGTGGACACCGCCACTCCGGGCCTCGAATTCCTGGAAGGTTCGCACTTCTGGGAGGCTCATCCCCGGGTGAAACCTGCCGACGCGGGGGAACATGAGGCGGCCTACCGCGCTGCCGTGGGCGTGGACGACAATGGCGCGACGGTCGGCGATGCGGCGGATGTGGCGACCTACAGCCACATGTTCAGCACCTGGGAGACGCTGTTCTTCATCAAACAG
>JAKQLM010000685.1 GCA_029567145.1 Pseudomonadota bacterium | reverse complement strand
AGATCCTGGCCCACGTACAAGGACGCCACCTCGGCCTCGTAGCCGTTGAACATCAGGGTATCCTGCCGCCCGTCGAACAGCCCTGCCCCGATCCGGCGTTCCGACGCCTGGCTCCAGCGCGGATGATCCACCATCGGATTTACATTGGAGTAGAAGCCGTATTCCGATGGTTGCAACATGTTCCATGTCGTTTGCGGCATGGTGTCGGTCAGGGTGATCCGCACGATCGACTTGATCGACTTGAACCCGTACTTCCACGGCACCACCAGCCGGATCGGCGCGCCGTTCTGGCGGGGCATGTCCTCGCCATAAAGACCGGTCGCAAGGATGGTCAGCGGATGCATCGCCTCGTCCAGCCGCAGCCCTTCGCGATAGGGCCATTCGATGAAGGGCGACGACTGCCCAGGCATCTCCTCGGGGCGGACCAGGGTTTCAAACGCCACGAATTTCGCCCCCGGCTGCACGCCCAGCCGGTCCAAGAGGCCCGACAGCTGAAAGCCGATCCAGGGCACGACCATCGACCAGGCCTCGACGCAGCGAAAGCGGTAGATGCGTTCCTCCAGCGGCTGACCTTTCACCAGGTCGGCCAGATCATAGGTGCCGGGGTTGTCGACCAGCCCGTCCACGACGACCGACCACGGATCGATGGTCAACCCTGCGGCATGGGCGGCCGGGTCCTCTTTCCCGGTCCCGAATTCGTAAAAGTTGTTGTAGCCGGTGATCTCTTCCAGCGTGTTCGGCGTGGCATCCGTCGACAGGGGGCTTTTCGCCGCCGTGATCTGCGACAGCGCCGGGGTCGCCAGCAACGCCGCGCCCCCGGCGATCAGCTTGCGCCGGTTCAGCCACAGCGGTTTCGGGGTGACATCGGACCACGACAGCGGGCGGGACGGAAGGCGGGGCATGGAACTCTCCTGATCTGGCTGCCGGAAAGATGCGCTTTCTGGCATGAAAGGCAAAACAATGCGCGTCACGACTGGGTCAGGCAGATGAAACATCATGTCGGATCGGTCACGCGGGATGAACTTTGGTCACAAGGGTTTGACTTGCCGGATGGGAAAGCCGCGGCTTAGCGCGCCAACGGCCCGCGGCAACCGTCGATCACGCGATTGTCGGTCTGATCCAGTTGCCCGCGCCCCGCCTATACCGTTCGCCAATGACGGCATGACCGATCATAACGGGAGTGACACCACATGATCCGCAGAACCTTTCTTGCTCTGACCGCCGCCACCGCCTTTGCGATGCCCGCCTTTGCCCAGGACAAGGACATCGTCGATACCGCTGTTGCGAACGGCTCGTTCAACACGCTGGCCGCCGCGCTGACCGCCGCTGGCCTGGTCGAAACGCTGAAGGGCGAAGGCCCGTTCACCGTCTTTGCCCCGACCGACGCCGCCTTTGCCGCCCTGCCCGCCGGCACGGTCGAGGACCTGCTCAAGCCGGAAAACAAGGACAAGCTGGTCTCGATCCTGACCTACCACGTCGTGCCGGGCAAGGTGATGTCGACTGACCTGAGCGAGGGCCTGAAAGCGGCCACCGTGAATGGTGCCGAAGTCACCATCACCCTGGACGGCGGCCCGAAAGTGAACGGCGCGGTCATCTCGGCCCCGGACGTCGCAGCGTCGAACGGCGTGATCCACGTCATCGACAGCGTGATCCTGCCGCCGGAAGGCTGATCCGCAGCGGATCGCCAACGATCGGGGGGGGAGGGGCAACCTTCCCCCCCTTGTTCTTTGCGTCCAGGGGAACCGGGTCCATCCCGCCGCGTTGTCTGTGTGAAGGGTCGCAATGGCCCGTACAGTAATGGAGACGCACATGTTCCGTACCAAATTCCTTGCCGCCACCGCGATTGCCGGCGTGATGGCGACCGCCGGGTTTGCCGGGGTCGACAAGATCTCGAAGATCGACGTCACCGTCGACATGGCCGCGATCACCAATGCCGAAGCGGCGACGTTCTGGGCCAACCTGGAAGCCGACCTTGAAAACGCGCTGGCTGCCCGTCTGACCGGCCGCCTGCTGTCGGAAGAAGAGGCCAAGACCACGGCTGACGGCACCGAAGACGGCGCCGTGATCCTGGAAGGCTCGCAGATCGTGGTCGACGTCCGCGAAGTCGAACTGGCCTCGGCGTTCGAGCGCGAGCTGAACCTGGCCGACTCGGTTCTGGTCGGACAGGTCAACATCAAGGATGACACCGACAACACCAATGTCGATGCCTACGAACTCAGCGTCACGCTGGAAACCGCCAAGGTCGTGATCCCGGAAGGGTCGGTCCTGGTCCTGTCCACCGACTCTGGTGACAGCTACCAGCGCATCGTCGAAGCTTTCGCCGATGGCGTTGTCAGCCGCCTGAAGTAACGCCCCCCGTGCTTTAGGTGGTTTGCGCCGCGTCCGGTTTCCGGGCGCGGCGCTTTCCGTCAAGTGACCGATTGACGCTGCCTGTCGGATCGGACAGGTTCTTGCCGTGGCAGCCTGACGCCAGCATCCCTTTTCTGCGGACAAGCCGATGCGCTTTGACACTTTCCTGGTCCCCTCTGTCGTTGTCGGTGCCTTCTGACCATGATTGCGCGTAGCAGCCTGCTTTATCCGTTCCTGGCGTTCCTGATTGCGATCCTGATTGGCGGTGGCATGACCTGGTCGGTCTGGCTGGTCGAAACCCAGCGGGCGCAGACCGAATTCGAACGCACCGCCGACCTGGCCATCGACCGCGTCGTCACCCGGCTGGAACAGCACGTCGTCCTTCTGCAGTCCACCCGGGGCCTGTTCGTCGCCCAGCGCGGGGCGGTGGACCGCGATGTCTTTGGCCGGTTCCTGACCGGCGTCGATCTGGTCAACGAACTGGCGGGCATCCAGGGGATCGGCTTTGCCCGCATGGTGCCCGTGACCAGCGAAAAGGTCATCCAGGACGAAGTGATGACCCGCTATGGCATCACCGCCGAGGTTCGGCCCGTCACCGAACAGCCCTGGCGGGCCTCGATCGTGCTGATCGAACCGGCGAACGACCGCAACATCGCGGCGCTTGGCTTTGACATGTACGCCGACGCGACCCGCCGCTCGGCGATGGACCGCGCCGTCGCCAGCGGCCAGCCGCAGATGAGCGGCCCGGTCCATCTGGTGCAAGAGATCACCGCCGAAAAGCAGACCGGCGTGCTGATCTATCTTGCGCTGCCGGGCGCCACCTCGACCACTCCGGCCAGCGGCTTTGTCTATGCCCCGTTTCGCGGCGGCGACCTGGTTCGCGCCGCCCTGTCCTCGGGGCCGCCGCTTGCCGTCGTGCTGACGGTCCGCGACACCGGGGCGCCCGACCAGGCGATCTATGACGACGGGGCCGAAGCCGCCCCCGGACTGACGCTGACCCGCAGCGTCGAACTGGTCGGCCGTCAGTGGAGTTTTACCGTCGCCGAGGCCGCAGGCTCGGCCATCCCGCGCCGCCATCTGGGCAGCATCCTGATCGGCCTCGTCTCGCTTTTGTTCGCGCTGGCCGCCGGTCTGGCCGTCCGCGCCCGCCAGCACGAGGTGGTGCAGGCGCAGGAAGTCGTGGCCGCCGCCAAGCGTGAGGCCGACTACCGCGAGCTTCTGCTGCAAGAGATGAAGCACCGGATCAAGAACCATATCGCCCGCATCCAGTCCATCGCCCGGCAAAGCGCGCGCGGGGCGACCGACGTCAAGGCGTTCAGCGAAACCTTCGATGCTCGCCTGCAAGCCATGGCCGCCGTGCAGGAAATCCTTGCCGGAACCGCCGTGGCGCAGGCCGACGTCCGCGCGATCCTGGGCAAAGAGCTGCAGCAATGCCTGGACACCGCCGAAGTCGAGCATCTGATGGACGGCCCCAGCGTCATCCTGAACGAACGCCAGGCCCATGCCTTTGCCCTGGTCGCGCATGAACTGGTGACCAATGCGATGAAATACGGCGGCCTGTCCGGCCTGGGGCGCGGGTTGCGCATCACCTGGGCCGTCCGGCCGGGGGGCGACGGCAAGCCGCCGGTGCTGGCCTTCGACTGGCAGGAACAGTTCACGCCAGACGCCGATGCCCCGGCCTCCGGGGTGGGCTTCGGCTCGCGGTTGATCGACGTCAGCCTGAAGGGAGAGTTGTCGGGAACCCTGACCCGCGATTTCCACGCGCAGGGCCTGCACATCGCGCTGACCTTCCCGCTGGCCTCGGACATGTCGGACCGCCTGCCGCGCAAAGCTTAGGCCCGCGCTGCGGATGCAACGCGGGCCCAGAGGATCTGCCGTCCGGCTGCGATTACATCGCGTGGTCGGGCAGCGCCTTCAGCTCGTCCTTGGTCATGTCGACCCACAGCGTCACGTCACCGGCTTCGGTGCGCGCCACGGTCAGCCGGTCCATCGGAATGGCCACGGTCTTGGCCCCGATGCCCAGGAACCCGCCGACATCCAGCACGACATCGGTGACCTGCCCGTCCGCCGTCAGGACCAGGTCCGAGACTTCGGCAATCGACGCATCGGTCGAATCATGCACATTGGCCCCGGTCAGAAGTTCCGAGGTCAGTTCCTCCGACCCGACCGCCGCATAGCCTTCGGGCAGCGCGGTAGTGCCTTCGGTCAGGGGATCCTGCGTCAGCGTTTCGGCTGCGGCCTGATCTTCCGTCGTGCCTGGGGCGGCAGTCGGGTCAGCCGTCGTCGCCGCCTGATCCGTCATCGCCGCATCGCCTTCGGGGGCAACGACATTCGCACCCGCATCAGCGCCCCCATCAGTCGCAGCGCCCG
>JAKQLM010000650.1 GCA_029567145.1 Pseudomonadota bacterium | reverse complement strand
GGTGGCCACGGTCTGCGGGCGCTATTGGGCGCTGGATCGTGACAACCGCTGGGACCGGGTCGCCCGCGCCTATGCCGCGATGGTGCGCGCAACAGGAGAGGTTGCCCCGGATGCGGCAAGTGCGGTCACCCATTCCTATGCCAAGGGCGAGACGGACGAATTCCTGGCCCCATCGGTGATTGCGGGTTACACCGGGATCAAGGATGGCGACGGGCTGTTCTGCCTGAACTTCCGGGCCGACCGGGCACGCGAGATTCTTGCGGCACTTGGCGATCCGGGGTTTTCGGCGTTTGAAACCGGCGCGCGGCCCCAGTGGTCGGCGATGCTGGGGATGGTGGAATATTCCGACCAGCACAACGCCTATATGGCCACGGCCTTCCCCAAGCGGGTTCTGGTCAACACCATCGGCGAATGGGTCGCAGCTCAGGGCAAGACCCAGTTCCGGCTGGCGGAGACCGAGAAATATCCGCATGTCACCTTTTTCCTGAACGGCGGGCGTGAAGTGCCCTATTCCGGCGAAGATCGCGCCATGCCGCCATCGCCCAAGGTGGCGACCTATGATCTGCAGCCAGAGATGAGCGCGGATCAGGTGTCGGACCACTTCGTCGCGGCCATCGAAAAGGGTTATGACCTGATCGTCGTCAACTATGCCAACCCCGACATGGTGGGCCATACCGGCAGTCTTCCCGCCGCGATCAAGGCCTGTGAGGCGGTGGACCGGGGCCTTGGCCGGGCCTTGGCGGCGCTGGATAAGGCGGGCGGGGCGATGATCGTCACGGCGGACCATGGCAACTGTGAGGTGATGGTCGATCCGGTGACGGGGGGGCCGCATACCAGCCACACGACAAATCCGGTGCCGGTGATCCTTGTCGGCGGGCCGAAAGGCGCGGCGCTTCGCAGCGGAAGGCTGGCCGATCTGGCACCGACGCTTTTGCAGCTGATGGGCCTGCCCCAGCCGACCGAAATGACCGGGACCTCGCTTCTGGCATGATCCGGCGACTGGCGCTTCTTTTCTGTCTGACGCTTGTCGCGCCCGCCGGGGCCGAGACCGTGGCCGCCGAGGCTGCACGCGCCAGTGCCGAATTGCAGGCGGCGGTCGAGGCACTGGAAGTTGCCACCTCTGCCCGCGACCGGGTCGCCGCGCTTAGCCAGACGATCCGGGCCTATGAAACCGGGCTTTCCGCCCTGCGCGGGGCGCTTCGAAGCGCGGCCCTGCGCGAGGCGACGCTGATGCGGCAGTTCGAGGCCAAATCCGACCAGATCGGGCGGCTGCTGGGCGTGCTGGCGACGATGGAGGCCAATCCAGGCCCGCTTTTGCTGCTTCACCCTGACGGGGCGCTTGGCACGGCGCGGTCGGGGATGGTGTTGGCCGAAGTTGCC
>JAKQLM010000646.1 GCA_029567145.1 Pseudomonadota bacterium | reverse complement strand
TGCCGACGAACTTCGACATCTGAAACTGGCGGGGGCCAGCGATGGCCCCCTTTCACTGCACGGTGAACCCGCCGTCCATCACCAGATTCTCGCCATTGACGATCCCCGCATTGGCCGAGGCAAGGTAGACCGCCGCATGGGCAATCTCTGACGGCTTGGCAAACCGCCCAACCGGGATCGCCGCCTTGGCGCGTTCGCCCTTCTCACCGGACCACCCCACCAAAGCCATCGGGGTTTCCACCACCGTCGGCGAAATCGCGTTCACCGTGATCCCGAACCGCGCCCATTCCAGCGCCAGCACCTTGGTCAGCCCGATCAGCCCGGCCTTTGAGGCGCCGTAGGCCGCATGTTCCGCAATCGCAATGATCCCGGCCTGCGAGGCGATGTTGACCACCCTGCCCCGCCCCGACGCTTTCAGATATGGCAGCGCCGCCGCCGCCATCAGCCAGGGTGCCCGCAGGTTGATCGCCTGCGTGCGGTCCCAATCCTCGATCCGCGTCACCTCGGCGGGGAAGACGATCCCCAGGCCGGCGTTGTTGATCAGGACGTCGATGCCCATCCGGTCGCCAATCTCGGCCACCACGCGGGCGATCTCCGCCGGGTTCGCCAAGTCACAAGACCAGGCCGCATGGTCCGGCCCCAGACGCGCGGCCAGCTTACTCGGATCGACGATATCGACCAGCGCAAGGCGCGCGCCGACGCTGGCAAAAGCCTCTGCCATTGCCGTGCCGATCCCGCCAGCTGCCCCCGTGATCACCACCACGCGCCCGTTCAGATCCTGATCCATGCCGCCCTCTCAATGTGTGGTGTAGCCGCCATCCGCCGTCAGCACCGCCCCCGTCACATAGCTGGAGGCAGGCGAGCACAGGAACAGCGCGCAGTTTGCCATTTCCTCGGGCTGACCAAAGCGGCCCATAGGCGTGTTTTCGGTCCAGACCTTGTTCCACGCCGCATTCGCGATGCCGCCTTTGGTCATGTCACTGACCACATACCCCGGCGCAAGCGCGTTTACCCGGATGCCCCGCCCCGCATATTCAAACGCCATCACCCGCGTCATCTGGTGCACTGCCGCCTTCGACGCATTGTAGGCCACCTGCAACTGCGGCTTGTTCGCTACCTCGGCCGAGATCGAGCCGACGTTCAGCACCACGCCCGCCCCGGCAGCCAGCATCGGCTTGACCGCAGCGCGGGCAATGCGGAACGGCGCAATGAAGTTGGTGTCGGTGATCGCCGCCAGACGGGCATCGTCAAAGTCATGAAAGTCGCCGTTGTCGGCAATGCCCGCGTTGTTGACCAGAATGTCCAGCGCGCCGAACCGCTTTACCGTCGCGGCAACGATCCTGTCCGGCGTGGCCGGGTCGGTCACGTCACCTTGCACCCAGGCGCAGTTGTCTCCGCACAGCGCCTCCGCTTCGGGCGTCGGCGTGCGCCCCGTGATCATCACCTTTGCCCCCGCCTGCAGGAACAGCTGCGAAATCGCCAGGCCGATGCCGCGATTGCCCCCGGTGATCAACGCCACCTTTCCGTCAAGGCGGAACTGTTGCAGGCTCATTGGTCTCTCCCCTCAAAGGTCCAGATTGCAGGCCGCATGATAGCTGGCCAAGGATTGCGTGACGCGCCAGATCAGCAGGGCTTCGACGTCCAGCGGCCTGTCGGCAAACCCCGCAGCGGCGGGCCAGTGCTGCCAGAACAGCGGCATCGGAACCGATTGGCCCTGTAGAGCTGCCGTCAGCCGCTCCACCGCCGTCATTGCCGCCGGCTGCACCCAGTAATACCGGATGCGGTCCGACAGCGAATAGTGCCGCAGCACGGCCTGCACCGCAGGACTTCCGGGATAGTGGCGCTCCCACTCAGCGGGGGTGTCCAGCATCACCCGCTCCATCGCCGCGCGCAGGGGGCGGTCGTCGTAGCCGGGGATCAGGTCCGACGCGATCAGGTCCAAAGCATACAGCGCCTCGCGCAAGACGAAGGTCAGCTCTGGCCCGACTTTCAGGATCTCAAAGCCGTCCTGCACCAGTTCCGACAGGGGTTCCGTGCCCTGGTAATCCGTCGAGTGCGCCTCAAAGACCAGTGCGGGTTCCCCATTCAGCACCTGCGCCAGGGCCTGTGCCCGGTCGCGGTTGTAGCGGATGACGTTGTGATTGCCGAACTCCACCCCCGGCTGCACTACGACACCGATCACCCGGTGCATCGCGTCCGACAGACCCGCCTCCGCGAACATGCGGCGATGGACGGCAATCGTCTTGCGCGCGGCGGCCGGATCGGTCGGCGGCACCTCATGCAAGGCGTGATCGGCGCCACCGGGAGGCGGCACTTCGGTGCCGATGATGTAACGCGGCAGGTCCCCGCCCTGGTCTTTCGCCACTCGCTCGGCCACTGCGGCCAGCCTGACTGCCCGCTTCGCGGTCGCCTCGTCGTCCAGCGCCACCGGCTCTCCCAGACAGCCCATCGACGCATCAAGGTGTATCTTGCGGAACCCCGCCGCGACATAGGACTCGACCATCTTCTCGGCCTCGGCCAAGGCTGCCTCGGCCGGTTGGTCGCGCCACGGGTTCGGCCCCAGATGGTCGCCGCCAAGAATGACTTGCTCCATTGGGCAGCCTTCCTCCGCCGCGATCCGCGCGACAAGGGCGGCGAAATCCGCCGGAACCATGCCGGTATAGCCACCCCGATGGTTGACCTGGTTGCAGGTTGCCTCGATCAGCACGGTGGCCCCGGTTGCAACCCCGTGCCGCAGGGCGGCCCGCAACACCACGGGATGCGCCGAACAGATCGAGGTGATGCCGCGCGGCGTGCCCTTGGTCCGCAGGTCCGCCAATTGATCCAGCCCGATCCGCATCACACCCGCCTTTTCGTCGTGCGGATGAAATCGTCCAGCTCGGCCCGCGTGCCCGCCCCCTCCATCGGGCCGCGCACCGTGACGTTGCGCGCACCAGCCGCACAGCCGTAGGTCAGGGCCTCTGCGACCGTCATTCCCAGCCGCCGACTTGCAAGATAGGCCCCGCCGAAGCAGTCGCCCGCACCCGTCGGGTCGACCTCATTGACGACAAACGCCGCCGCATCGGTGCGGCCGTCCCGCCGGAAACACGTCGCGCCCTCGGCGCCGCGCTTCAGCACGATCTCGGTCAAGCCCATGTCCAACAGCCGCGCCACCGCAGCCGCCTCTCCCGCCACGCCAGCCGCCCGCTCCAATTCCTCGCCCGAGGGCAACAGCAGGTCCGACATCGCCACCAGCCGGGCAAACTGCGCCTCGGTCGCGTCGTCATAGCGCAGCTCTTTCCGCAGGTTCGGGTCCAGCGACAGCGACCCGCCCCGCGCCTTGATCACCTCTGCCGCCCGTTCGATAACCCCCCAGGCGTTCGGCATCGACAGGGCCGAACCCATCACATGCAGATGCCCCGCCCGCGCGACCAGGCTTGCCACCGCAGCGGTCCATCCAAACCGCGCCGCCGCAGACGTCGCGATGTTGTAGACAAAATCCCGCGACCCATCGGCCCGGTAGCGCACGAACGCGCTGCCCGTCGGCATCATCGGATCAACCGCAATGCCCGAGACATCGACCCCGTCCCGCATCAGCCGGTCCAGGTTCACCCTGCCAAAGTCATCATCGCCCACGGCCCCGATCATCGCTGCCGCCCCGCCGATCCGGCCGCACTGGTCGATGAAGATGGCTGGCGCGCCGCTGGGATAAGGCCCGACCAAGGGCTGCGCCTCACGGAAGCCGTCGCCGATGGTGGTCGCGACGATCTCGACCAGGATCTCGCCGACGCAGACTGTCGGTCCAAGGCTGTCAGGTGCAAGTTCCATCTCAGTCCTTCATGTTGATGCGACGCGGCCAAGCCTGCGTCATGCCCCTTTGGAAAGGGCTGTGTTTTCCAGCGACAGAAACCGCCGGTGCAGCATGCAGGCGGCCCCGAAGGCGGCCCCGCTTTCGGCGGCCTCATGCACCACGATGTCGGGGATCGGAAAGGTCGCGGCCTGTAACTCTTCAATGTGCAGCGTCACCTGTGCGGCGACCAGGGGGTACAGGGCCGAAAGCCGCCCCCCCAGAACCACCCGGTTCGGGTCCAGCAACCGGCAAGCCGCAACGATGGCCTGCGCAAGATCCCGCGCCCAGTCCTCGGCAATCTCCATCACGTCGGATTTGCCCGTGCGGACAGCGTCGAGGAAGCCGTCGATCGCGGCATCCGGCTGTCCCGAAACCTTGCGATACCGCCGCTCCAGATGCGCCCGCCCCAGCACTTCTTCCAGCTCGGTGCCGTCGCGAACATGGACGTGGCCGATCTCGCCAGCCAGCCCGTGACCACCCCGGAAAAGCTTGCCGTCGATGATGATACCGCCGCCAACCCCGGATTCCAGCACCAGAAACAGGGTTACACCCGCCTTGCTTTGCAGGTGGCGATAGCTTTCCCCAAAGGCAAACGCGTTTGCGTCGTTTTCGATCACGACTGGCAAGTCGGAAGGCACCGCCTTGCGGACCAGATGCTGCAGGTCCTCTGAAGTCCAGCCCAGCAAGGGGGCAACCTGCACAAAGCCTGTCTCGTCAATCTGCGCCGGTATGGCCAGGCCAAGGCCCTCAACTACCTCCATGGCCTCGTCCGGCAGCCCGGCGAAGGCCTGCGCGATGGCACGCTCGACCGCAAGGCCAGCCGGGACCGACCGGCCGTCAAACGGTTCGATCCGACATTCGGACACCTGCCCCCGCAGGTCCATCCGCAGGGTGGTGATGTGTTCGACCCCGATCTCTGCGCCGATGAAACAGGCGGCCGCGGGCTTGAGTTCCAGCGCGATGCCCGGTCGCCCTGCGGCCCGCGGCGCGTCACTGGAGCCCGGGTCCGGATAGGGCACCTCTTGCACCAGCGACGTCGCCAGCAACTCGGCGATGATGTTGCCTGACGATGACCGGTTCAGCCCCAGCGCCCGGGCCAGATCGGCGCGGCTGAGCGGGCCGTGATCAAACAGCGCCTGCAGCGCTGCGACCATGTTGTTCTGCCTAATGAAGCGCGGCAAGCTGCTGGACGGTTCAGGTCTAGGCATCTGTCCCCCCTTCAGTCCGTTTCCGGTTTCCAGATCACGCCTCGGCATTCACCTTGGCACGCAACTCCGCTTCGGCCCAGCGTTGCTCGATGAACTGCCGCGCATGGGCAGCCAGCGGGTTGTTGTCGTCCCAGGTGTCGCGCCAGATGCCGCAGGCCAAGGACAGCCCCTCATCCACGATGGCCTTCGAGAAGCTTTCAAAGGTGATGTCCCGGTCATGGAAACCGATGTCGACCAGCGCGTCAAAGATGCTGGGGAAGTCGATGGTCCCGGTGCCCAGATAGCCGCGGTAGTTTTCGTTGAAGTGGAAATAGGCCAGCTTGTCGCCCGCCATGCGGATCGCCGCTGCCGGGCTCGCCTCTTCGATGTTCATGTGGAAGGTGTCGAGGTGCAGATAGACGTCATCCCGACCGGTGTCCTTAAGGAACTTCATCCCCTGCGCCGTGGTGTTCAGCAGGTTCGACTCAAACCGGTTCACGACCTCCAGCACCACCTGCACGCCGCACGCCTTGGCAACGTCTGCCGTCGCCGCAATCGCGCCTGCGCTGTTCATCCAGCCGGTCTGTGTCGGCATCCGTTCGTATTTGCCGTGCATCGAATATAGGATGCCCCCCAGCCGGATGCCCCCGATATCGCGCACGGCTTTCACCGCGTCCCACAGCATCGCCGTGCCCTTGGCAACGGCGGCCTTGTCCTCGCTGGATACATCCGCGTCCTTCGGCAGGCCCATTGTCACGACAATCTCGATCCCAAGCGCCTGCGCCCGGGTCGCCAGCCGGTCCAGATCGAACCGTTCGGGCCGCAGATAGGCGAATTCGATCATCCGGTAGCCATGTTCAGCCGACTTCTCCAAGGCCCTTTCCAGGCCCTCCTGCGTCTGACCGTTGGTCCAGACGAATGAGTGAATTCCAAGACGCCGCATGGGCTTTCTCCATAAGAATCACGATGGCCGAAGGGTCGCACAGTTTGTTTGTCGTGACAACAAACTAATATGGCTACCTGCCCGTGTGATCCTTCAGCGTTGGCCGAGATGGGCGAGGTCGGAAGATTTTCGCTCAACGGGCGCGAAAGGTTGCGACGCTGCGCCAACCCTTCAGCCGACCAAAAATGGTCTCGATACGGTTGCATCGCGTGTCGTAGCGGACGGCGTCTTGACCCCGGTCAGCGATCATCTATTCGGCAGCAGGCAGGCTGTTTCACCGGGCGGCAGTTCCGGTGTCGTCGCTGACCTGGCTTGCGGTCAGGCAGACCTTCAGCGGGCGACCTCTGCCCGCATGACGGCCGCTGTTCAACCCGTTCCTGGTCCGCCCAGTCAGCCGCCCACGCTGATCCTTGCCCCCGTCAATTCGGGGGCAAGGATCACGCTTGCCGGGCAGCCTTGGGACAGTCGACGGGTGCTGATCCTGGCCGTTTGCTCAGAACTTGTAAGAGTACTGCAGCTCCAGCCCGACCGACCCTTTCTCTGACGATCCGATGCCATCGTAGCTGGCGCTGAAGTCAAGGTTTGCGCCGTTTCCAAAGTCGCGCAGCAGGCCGATGTCGATGCGCCCGCGGGTGCTGCGGTCACTGACCCCGTCGACTTCTTCCAGCGAGTGGATCGCCGACAACCCGCCCGACAGCCGGGCCGTTCCGAACGCCACATCCAGTGGCGTCTCGAAATCGACCCCGGCGCTGGCTTCGGTGATTGCCACCTTGCCCGCACTGATCGGGTTGCCCAGACCGTCCGTGTAGCCAGGTCGGTCTTCGATCACCTTGGCGATGTCCAGTCGGGGCCGCAGCAACAGTTGGTCCATCTGGATCTCGTCCACCAGAGAGAAGGTGATCAGCCGACGGTCGCTGGTCACGAAATCGGTGTAGGTGCCGATCGGATTCACGGCGATGTCGGTCTTGCCGGCAAGGTAAGAGCCCGACATCCGCAGATCGCCGTCGCCGAACCGCGCGACGAAGTATGGCCCGATCAGCCAGCCATCCGACTCCACCCGGCCAAGGCCATCAGTATGTTCGCCGTGGTCGGCCTGCAGCATCGCGCCGAAGATCAGCCCTTTGCTGCGGAAGAGATGCGCACCAAAGGCCCCATGCACGTAGCGGTCCAGCGCAGCGTCACCGGACCCCCAGCGCCCACTCAGCGCCATCCAGACGCTCTTGTCGGGATTGGTCTCGATGTCGAAGGTCAGGCCGCCCACCCCCTGGCTGGACACGGTGATCCCGCCGCGTCCACCTGACAGGAACCGGGTCAGATCGGGTTGCGAAGCGATCAGCGCCCGGTTCCGGGCCAGCGCCTCATCGGCAAGCAGTTCTTCGGTCTCGGCCGTGGCAGTCAGCGGAACGCTGACCGCCCCCGAGGCCACGCTGGGATTGCCCGCAAGGTCATCGGCCGCACCGGCGGCAATCGACAACCCTACGTCCCCGGCCCCGTTGGCCGTGATCGTCGCGGTGTAGATCGCGCCGCTACCCGAGAAGCCGGACAGCGTGCCATTTGTCACCGCGATATCCGTCGCGTCAAAGCCGGTGACCGGCTCGCTGAAGGTGAAGGTGACCGTGAACGACCCGCCCGACGTCACGGCGGACGGCAGACCCGAGATGCCGACGGTCGGCGCGATGTTGTCGACGACAATGATCGAAACGGTGTCGCTTGTGCTGCCGCCATTGCCGTCAGTGACGGTCAGCTGGAACGCCAGCGTTTCCGAGTTGACGCCGGTGTTCAGAAGCGGCGCGGTGAAAGTCGGCTGGGCGGCCGTCGCGTCTGACAGTGTGACCGTCGGTCCGGCAGTCTGCAGCCAGGCGTAGCCAAGCGTCTGGCCGACATCCGGGTCGCTTGATCCGGTTCCGTCCAGCGTCACCGTCGCGCCGGGGGTGACGTCCGTCTGATCCGGTCCGGCATCAGCGGTCGGCGCGGTGTTCGCCGCCACCGCAAAGCTTTGTTGGACTTCGGGCGCATCAAGATACGTCGTGTTCCCCGCCTGATTGGCGTTGATGACACAGGTACCCGCCCCGATGAAGCTGACCGTGTTTCCAGCAATTGCGCAGATGCCGCTGGCGCTTCCCGCTATCGAGAACACCACAGCGTTGCCCGAACCACCGCCGTTTGCCGACACAAGATAGGTCTGCCCGCCCACAACCGCATTGGTCGGCGCGGTCGACGTGAAGGTGATCACTTGTGGCTGCCGCTCCACCAGGACCGTCTGGGGAACCTGTGGGGCTGCGCTGTAGTTGGCGTCGCCCGCCTGATTGGCAAGCACGACGCAGGACCCTTCGCCGATGAAGCTGACGATGTTCCCCGCGATGGTGCAGACCCCGCCCGATCCGCCCGCGATCGAAAACACGACCGGGCTGGTCGAAGGTCCCCCGGCTGCCGTCACCGCATAGGTGGCGCCGTCCACATAGGCCGGGCTGGGCACGCTGGAGGTGAAGGTGATCGACTGGTTTGCCGGGCTGATCGCAAAACTCTGGCTGACCTCTGGGGCCGGGTTGTAGCTGGCGTTCCCCGCCTGATTGGCGGTGATCGTGCAGGTGCCCGCCGCAAGGACCGTGGCTGTGGCACCGCTGACCGAGCAGATGCCCGGCGTGGTGGACGCGAAGGCCACCGTCAGGCCCGATGTCGCGGTGGCGGTCAGGCCGACGGTCTGGTTCGCCACGAAAGACGCGATGTCGGCGGGGTCGTTAAAGGTGATCGACTGGTTCGCCGGGCTGATCGCAAAGCTCTGGCTGACCTCTGGGGCCGGGTTGTAGCTGGCGTTCCCCGCCTGATTGGCGGTGATCGTGCATGTGCCCGCCGCAAGGACCGTTGCCGTTGACCCGCTGACCGAGCAGACGCCCGGCGTGGTGGACGCAAAGGCCACCGTCAGGCCCGAGGTCGCGGTCGCCGTCAGCCCAACGGTCTGGTTCAGCACGAAGGATGCGATATCCGCCGGGTCGGTGAAGCTGATCGACTGGTCAGCGCGATAGGTGAACAGCGTATTCGCGGCGTTCGTGCCGCCGGGCGTCGTGACCAGAACGCTGACCGCGCCGGGTGTGCCTGCCGGAACCGTAGCCGGAGTGGTCGCCGTGATCGACGTCGCGCTGTTCACCGTGATGCCGGTTGCCGGTTGGCCGCCGAAAGTGACAGCCGTCGCCCCGGTCAAAGCGCTTCCAGTGATCGTGACCGTGGTCCCGCCCAGCGTTGTCCCGGAACTTGGCGATACCGCACTGACGATGGGTGGCGCGATGTAGTTTGCGATCACCGCGCTGCCAGAGGACAGATTCTGGCTACCGCCCGGCGTTTGCGCGACCGAGGCCGGGACGGTGACTGAAATCGTACCCGACTGGGTCATTCCGGTCAGCGTCAGGACATAGCTTGATCCCGACCCGGTCAGCGACCGCGTCACGGCGCCTGCAGTCGAGACAACCGTGATCTCGCTGGCGTTCAGGCCGGAAACCGGTGCGCTGAAGCTGATGTTGAAGCTTTGGCTTGACCCGGACTGCGCGTTTGCCGTGACCGTCGCTGTGGGGCGGGGCTCGACAACGTGGTTGGTGCCCGTCGCCGAGCCGGCGGCACAGCCGCCGCCCCCGACGTAAGAGGCGCTGAGCGCATGGCTTCCCGCAGGAAGCGCCGTGGTCGTGAAGCTGACGGTGTCGCCCGTGCTGTAGGGGAATTCGGCGACCAGCGGCAAGGTCTGGCTGATCGAACCGATCGTCACCTGAAGCGACCCGGGCGGCATCAGTCCGGCGTTGCAGCCCATCGAGCTGATGAACGCTTCGACCGTGACTGTCTCGCCCGGCTGGGTCGGGTTGGGTGAGCTGGAGACCGAGATCGACACGGGGCCACCACCGGATTTAGGCACCGCAAGTGTCGGGCTGACAATGTTGAACGAGCCGCCGACCCGGCTGCCGGTAAAGACTGCGAAGTCGCTGAAAGTACCGGACATGTCGTCCAGTGCGTCAACCGTGTAGGTGCTGGTGCAGGTGAAAGGATTGGTGTCGTTCGGTGTCTGGCACGTGATCGGGACACCCTTGATCTGGGACGCCCCGGAAATCGACGTCATCGAATAGGACCCCGGAATGATCGTCTAGGTAAAGGTGATCTGCTGGCCGACAGAGGTAAAACTGGAGGGGCTGGCGCTGACTGTCGCGCTTTGGGCGTAGGCACCGATCGGCACCAACACGGCAATCATCAGAAAGATGGCCGCAGTCAGTAGTCCAGCAAAATTTCTGATGAAACCCGGGGCGTTAGCGCGCTTGAGCATTCTGTGATTGGCCATCTATGGTTAATTGAATCAGCGTGACAAGATCAAGTGCAAGTTCCATCGCACTGTCAAAGCTTCATGAGCGGTAGGGCATTAAAAGATACGAATGTGGGCATCGTTGCTTCAACAGATAGTCCGGACGTCGCGGATAATCGCGTTGCAAGCTGTTTCATTGCCTATGTGGTTTGGTGGAAATGGCAGCTTGACATCTCCAGCCGCCTATTCCGTCAATCGATGCCGCAAAATAAAGTCCATCACGCGCTGGCTTTTGAATTTGCTGACGGGGCGGTCGTGACACGGGACTGATACCTAAGGTTTCACGCTTGTTGGTGATTTAGGGTCTGCCGTCGCCGCCCTGGGCCAGTGCTGATGGCTGCGGGTGGGACTGCCGCGATAGTCGGCTATACCCTGAAACGCGCGGCCTTGGCCCGCGAAGACCAGTTTCGCTTTCCTGTCATCTTGCGC
This sequence comes from Pseudomonadota bacterium, assembly GCA_029567145.1. Lineage (GTDB taxonomy): Bacteria > Pseudomonadota > Alphaproteobacteria > Rhodobacterales > Rhodobacteraceae > Tabrizicola. The sequence goes on along the minus strand of JAKQLM010000646.1, from coordinate 39,194 downwards.
CATTCGCCGCACACCGAAATCCGCCCGATCCCCGGATCAGACGCTTCCCTGCGCCAGGATCAGGCGGGGTTCGACAAGGCTTTTTGAAAACCGTGACGCGGACAGGGGTGCCTTGGTCGCATTGCGCAAATGCGGCTGCAGGGTCGAGTTCACGCTTTCTCGAAGCTGGCTTCCTTGTCCAGGGGCCAAACCGGGCGACGGACGCGCGCATAGGGGCGCAAGTGTGCTTGGGGAGTCGCCAGAGCGCCGCAGTCGCAGACGATCACCAATCCGGCGACAGGTTCAAAGGCAGCGCGGAAATGCTGCATTGACTTGACCACCAGAAAGCGCAGCCGGGCCGGCTCGATCCCGAAGGTTCGGACCTGTTGCAGGTCCAGCATCTGCCCAGGCTGGGAGACCACCAGCACGTCGATGCCCTGCACCCGAAAGACTGCCGTGGGGCCGAAGCTGTGGGTGATGCCGCCCAGGATCGGGCCATCGCCGGTGTAGATGCCATCGGACAGGTGGACGATCTCTCCGCTCAGCCGCAGCGGTCCGCCACCGAAAGCCGGATCGCATTTGCCGCCAAGGTCCAGCGTGACGCGGTCCCCGACCTTGTGGCGGTGCAGGATCGCCGCCACCTCGGGGTCGATCATCGGTGCAAAGGCACCTGGTGCGGCCTTCGCGGCCAGCAGGGCCTGCAAGAGTGCTGTGGCATCGCCATAGGCGCCCGCGCCGGGATTGTCGGCGTAGTCGGCAATCACCAGCGGACCCTGTGCAGGGTCGAAGTCACGCGCCTGAGCGGCGGCCTCGTCCGGCGTCAGGAAGGTGTTGGCCACCTTGCCCCGCCCGTCCCAGATGCGGCGGGCAAGAGCGGTTGCAATCTCGTTGGCGCGGCTTTCGTGGCCCGCGTCGAAGGTGACAAGGACCGTCGGCCCCATTTCGGTGATGTCTGCTTCCGAGAACCCGGCGTTGATGGACACGGCCAGGATGCCCGCTTCCCGTTCGTGAGCGCTGGCGTCGGCGTATAGGGCGGCGGTTTCGGGCACGTCGGTGCGCCCGGCATTGGCTTCGTCCAGCATCGGGACGTGGACGCGAAGGGTGCGCGGCCGGATCGCGCCGCGCAGGGTGGCGTCCAGCAGGTCCCCCGCCTGGCGCCCGATCTTACGCATGTCGACATGGGGATAGGTCTTGTAGCTGACCAGGATCTGCGCCTGTTCGACCATGGCAGGCGTGACCATCGCGTGCAGGTCCAGCGTGGCCGCGATCGGCATGTCTGGCCCGACGATGGCCCGCAGGCGGCGCAGCAGCTCACCCTCGCCGTCTTCGCAGAAGCTGGGCACCATCGACCCGTGCAGCGATAGAAGGATGCCGTCCAGCGTGGCGCGGTGTTCGGCAGCGGCAGCGCAGATGAGACCGGCGATGTGGTCGTAGGCCTCGGCCGAGACACGGGCGCCGGGGGTGGCATGGGCCGAGACAGAATGGGTGACGCGCCAGCCCGCCGCGCGGCCTGCATCCAGGAAGCCAGCCAGTTCGTCATTCACGCCGCCGAACCGGTCGATGGCGGACTGGCCAAGGTCCAGAACGTCGTCGCGGAAGTCCTGAAGCGTCGTCTCGCCCTGCTTGAAAGTGTTGCTTTCATGAACGAAAGCGCCGGTCAGGATATGGAAGGGCATGGGATTTCGGACCTTTCAGAGCGGATGAAAACAGGCAACCGGATGTGCGGGATCGCCCTCCAGCGCCGGGACCTGGGTGCGGCAGAGGTCGGTTGCGCGCGGGCAGCGTGTGGCAAAGGCGCAGCCGGGGGGCAGGGCGAAGGGGCTTGGAATCTCGCCTGTCAGGGGCTCGATCGCGCGGCGGCGGGTCGGGTCGGGAGCGAAGTTCGATTGCATCAGCGCCCGGGTATAGGGATGGCGTGGCGCAGTGCGGGTATCAGGCAGCACCTCGACGACGGCACCGAGATACATCACCACGATCCGGTCGCAGAAATAGCGCACAAGGCCCAGGTCGTGGCTGATGAAGAGATAGGTCAGCCCGAGCCGGTCGCGCAGCTCGGCCATCAGGGCAATGATCTGCGCCTGGATCGACACGTCAAGGCTGGCGGTGGGTTCGTCCAGCACCACGAAATCGGGACGCAGCGCCAATGCCCGGGCGATGCCGACGCGCTGGCGCTGGCCGCCCGAAAGCTGGTGCGGATGGCTGCCCGCCAGCGACGGTGGCAGACCGACGGCGGTCAGCATCGCCTCTACCCCGCCGTCGGGCACGGCCTCGCGCTGCACGCGGAAGGGTTCTGCTAGCGTCTCGGCCAGGGTGTAGCGCGGGTCGAGGCTGGAATAGGGGTCCTGGAACACCATTCCCATCCGGCGTCGAAGCCTGCGCAGCGCGGGGGTCGAAAGGGTGGTGATGTCGGTGCCGTCAAAGGTCACTCGGCCCGTGGTGGGTTCGATCAGCCGCAAGACCAGCCGGGCAAGCGTGGACTTGCCGCAACCGCTTTCGCCAACGACCCCCAGCACCTCGCCCTTGCCAATGGACAGCGTCACATCGCGCACCGCCAGCATCCGGCGTGGCTTGGCGAACAGACCCCCGCCGGACTGGAAGCTTTTGCTCAGCGCCCCGATCTGGATCAGCGGCGCGGTCATGCGACGGTCCCCGGATGATGGCAGGCCGCCCGGCCCGCATCGTGCGGTGCCACGGGCGGGGCCGTGCGGCGGCACAGGTCGGACGCGCGGGAGCAGCGCGGGTGAAAGCGACAGCCGGGCGGGAAGGCCGCAGCCGAGGGGACCGTGCCCGGTATTCCCGTCAGGCTGCCCTTTGCCATGCCGTCCTGCGGGATGCAGCCGATCAGCGCGGCTGTGTAGGGATGCGCCGGTGCCGCGAAGATCGGACCCGCCGGGCCTTCCTCGGCCAGCCGCCCGGCGTAAAGCACCGCCACCCTGTCGCAAACCTGGGCCACCACGCCCATGTCGTGAGTTATGAGAAGAAGCGCCACCCCACGGTCCCGCACAAGCGCGCCAAGGATCTGGATGATCTGGGCCTGGACCGTCACATCCAGCGCCGTGGTCGGTTCGTCCGCGATGATCATGTCGGGATCGCCAGCTAAGGCCATTGCGATGACGATACGCTGCTTCATTCCGCCGGAAAGCTGGTGAGGCCAGGCCTCGGCCACCGAGGCAGCGTCCGGGATGCGCAGCTGCGTCATCAAGTCCAGCGTCCGAGCCCGGGCCTTGGCGCGGGTCAGCCCCAGATGCAGGCGCGATACCACGTCGATCTGTTCGCCGATCCGTTGCACCGGATCGAGAGCGGTCATCGGGTTCTGGGTGACAAAGCCGATGCGCCGACCACGCAGCTTGCGCCGTTCTGCTTCGGTCATCGCGGCCATGTCCTGCCCGCCGAACCGCACCGCGCCATGGGTGACACGCCCGCCGATCAGCGGCAGCAGGCCCATTGCCGCCATCGCCGTCAGCGATTTGCCCGAGCCGCTTTCGCCCACCAGTCCCAGCACCTGCCCGCGTTCCACCGACAGGCTGATCCCCTCCAGGAGCGCAATCCGGCCGATCGCGACGCCGACGCCATCCAGTTCCAGAAGCGCGCTCATCCGTCCCTCCGCAGCCGCGAGCGGATGTCCAGTTCGGCAATCAGCGCATCGCCGTAAATGTTGATCGCGACCACGGTGATTGCGACTGCCAGACCGGGGTAGATGATCACCCAGGGCGCCTTGAACACCAGGGTCGAGCCTGCCGACATCATTCCGCCCCAGCTTGGCACTGGCGGCTGGGCGCCAAGGCCGAAGAAGCCCAGGGTTGCCTCCAGGATGATGGCATCGCCCGTCGCCAGCATCGCCGAGACGAGAACCGGAGCCAGCGCGTTGGGCAAAAGGTGGCGGAACAGGATATGGGCATTGCCCGCGCCCAGGCTGCGCGTGGCTTCGATGAACGTCTCGCCCTTCAGCGTCATGATCTGGGCGCGGGTCAGTCGGGTGAACTGCGCCAGGTAAGCCACGGCGATGGCGATCATCACTCCGGTGGTGCCGGGGCCGATGATGGCCACCAGGATCAGCGCGATCAGGATTTCCGGAAAGGACCAGGTCAGGTCCACGGTCATGGTCACCACCCGGTCCAGCCAGCCGCCGAACCAGGCGGCGGCGGCCCCCAGCACCATGCCGCACAGGACCGAGATGGAAATCGCGGTGGCGCTGACCGAAAGCGAGGTGCGCGCGCCGTGGATCAGCCGGGTCAGAAGGTCACGGCCGAATTCGTCGGTGCCAAGCCAATGCTGCGCCGATGTCGGCTGATAGGCGTTGGGCAGGTCCTGGACGTCATAGGCATAGGGCGTCAGCAGCGGGGCAAAAAGCGCGGCCAGGATCACCAGGATCAGCCACAGACCGGCCAGGCCGCCTTGCGGGCGGCGCAGGGCTCGAACAGGGGCGATCATGTTAGCGCCGCCCGCACCCGCGGGTCCATAAGTGCCTGCAGGATGTCGCCCAGAAAGGTGCCCAGCATCACGGCCATCGCCAGCATCAGAAGGCAGGCCTGCACCACCGGATAGTCGTGTTGGGACAACGACTTGATCAGCAGCGTACCCAGGCCGGGCCGGGCAAAGACCACCTCGACCGTGACCGCGCCGCCCAGGATCCAGCCGATCCGCAGCGCCAGGATCGTCACCACCGGGATCAGCGCGTGGCGCAGCACATGACGCAGCTGGATGCGAAGCGGCGACAGGCCCTTGGCATGCAGGAGCGTCACGAAATCGCGCCCCGATGCCTCGATCATCGAGACCCGGGTGATGCGCGCCACCAGCGCGGTTCCGCCAAGGCCGATGGTCAGCACCGGCAGCACCAGCGAGCTCCACCCCCGCGCGCCGGATACCGGCAACCACCCCAGGCTTACCGAGAAGATCAGCATCAGGATCAGCCCCAGCCAGAAGCTTGGCATGGTGGAGCCGACCAGCACGCCCCCCATGATGGCGTGGTCGGGCCAGCGGTCGCGGTTCAGCGCGGCCACCACCCCGAGCGTGATGCCGACGACGGTAGAGAACAGCAGCGCAAGCCCTCCGAGCCAAAGGGAATGTGGCAGCGCCTGCGCGATCAGGTCGGCCACCGGGCGACGGGCAACGATTGCGGTGCCCAGGTCGCCTTGCAGGACATGCCCCAGCCAGATGCCGTATTGCACCGGCAGGGGCTGGTCGAGGCCATAGCGGGCTTCCATCTCGGCCCGGGCACCAGGAGACGACCCGATCTTCAGAAGGTTGTCGATTGGGTCGCCCGGGATGAAGTGCAGGATCGAAAAAATGACGACAGAGACGGCCAGAAAGACCGGCACGAGCATCAGGACCCGCTTGATCAGCCAGGACAGCATGCCGGTCTTTCCAGGTTCAGGGCATCATTCCTTGACTTCCAGGTCCAGGAAGGCCGCCGCCCCGAAGGCCGGAGCGTTGATCGTTTCCGGCAGGGCGATGCGGTCGGCGTTGTAGGCCATCGCCTGCACCGGCTGGTAGATCGGTGCCATCGGGAACTGGGACAGGACGTATTCGTGGTAGACGGTGAAGTTCGCGATCCGCTCCTCCATGTTCTTGGCGCCCGTCATCGCCGCGGTGCGCAGTTCTTCGGCCTTGGTATCGTTGAACATGGACACGTTGGGATACCCCAGCCGGTCGCCGCCGAAGAACCAGTCGACGATGTCGGCGTTGTCCCAGTTGTAGGACCGCACCGCCAGCTGCTGTTCACCGGTCTTGTACTGGTCGCGGATGGTCGAGCTGTCGAAGGTGGTGATCTCGGCCTCGATCCCCACGGCCTTGAGCTGTGCCTGCATCACTTCGGACAGGCGGCGGAAGATGCTGTCGCTTTGCGTCCAGAGCGTGACCTTCAGCGGCTGGCCGTCCTTCATCCGCACGCCGCCTTCGCCCATCATCCAGCCGGCCTCGTCCAGGGCCGCATTGGCGCGGGCCGGGTCGTATTTGATCTTCACGCCGTCCGAGACCTGGCTTTCCGGCAGGGCGGAAATCAGGAACGTATCGGCCACCGCCCCGACCCCGCCAAACACCGAGGCCAGGATTTCTTCCTGGTTGATCGCTTTCGCCGCGGCTTCGCGCACGCGGATGTCGTCGAAGGGCGGCTTGGTGACGTTGATCGGCATATACCAGACATCCTGGCCGGCCATGGTCATCACGGCCAGATTGGCCTCTTTCTGCACCTCTCCCATCAGGTCGGCGGGCACCGACAGCAGGAAGTCCACCCCGCCGGTCTTGAGTTCAAGGAAGGCGGTCGAATCTTCGGGGATTTCGCGGAAGGTCAGGCGTTCCACCTTGGCCGGACCGGCATTCGCGGCCACCGCCGGGCCCCATTTGTAATCCTCATTGCGCACCAGAACGGTTTCCTGGCCGATGGAGAAGCTTTCCAGCTTGTACGGGCCGGTGCCGTAGACCTCTGCCACGCCGTAGTTGTCGCCCAGGGCGGCGAAGGACTTCGGCTCTACCACCGACATGAAGGTCGAGGACAGGTTGTACAGCAAGTTCGGCTCGGGCCGCGACATCACGAGTTTCACCGTATTCTCGTCCACCACCTCGACCGAAGCGATGGCCTCGGCCATGTAGGTGTTCTCGCCCTCGGTGGTCTTGAACAGTTCGAGCCAGGCTTTGACAGTGTCGGCGTTGAAGGGTTCGCCGTTGTGGAAGGTGACGCCCTGCTTCAGCTTGAAGGTCCAGGACATGCCGTCGGGCGCCTCTTCCCAGCTTTCGGCAAGCCACGGGTGATAGGACAGGTCGGCGGCCTGGCTGACGAGCCGGTCGAACAGAAGGCCAGTGGCCGTGTTCAGCATGGTGGCCTTGATCGGGTTGTAGGTCGGCGCGCCCACTTCGCTGGTGCCGATCACGAACACGGCTTCCTGCGCGGTGGCGGTCTGGGCAGCGATCAGTGCGGCCAGGCTGACGCTGGCGGCAAGAACGGATTTGCGGAACGAAATGGTCATGCGGTGTCCTCTCTGTTGGTCTTGGGGTCAGGGTTTGCCCGGGTTGCGCCCCGGGACGGTGTGTCCGATGAAGGTGTCGTAAAGCGTCGAAACACGGGCCATGCGGCCTTCGACCTCGGTGCCGAGTTCGCGGAAGACTCCGTTGACCAGAAGCCCGATCAGCGATGACATGGCGCTGGTGGTGTCCCAGAAATGGTTGAGATCGGTCGGCACGGCGAAAAGCTCTGTCACCAGCCCAGGGGCCCAGTCGCAGTACGGATCGGTGATCAGTGTGACCGGGATGCCTTCGTCGCGGGCGGCAGCGGCAAGATCGCGCGTCAGTCGCGAATAGCGGACGCCATCAATCAGGACCAAGGTCGTCTCGTCCGGCTCTGACAGCAGGACTTCGGCGAAATGCCCGCCCGAGACGTCAGCCAGATGCACCCCGGCGCGCAAGTATTGCAGGTTGTGGACCAGTTCGGCGGCATGGCCGCGCTCGGTCTGGAAGCCCGCGACCCAGACAAAGCGGCGTCGCGCCAGCCTGGTCACGGCCTCGGCAAAGGCGGACGTGGCAGCCAGTTCGTAGACGCTGACCAGTGCGGCGATCTCTTGTTCCAGCGCGCGGGCCAGTTCGGCGTTACCCTCGCGGCTGCGGCGGTGGAAATCCTGCAGCCGGTCGCCGATCAGCCATGCCTTCTTGCCCAGGTCAACCTGAAGACCGGATTTCAGGTCCTTCAGATGGCGGTATCCGATGGACCGGCAGAACCGGCCGACTGAAGCTTCCGATACGCCGACCTTTGCGGCCACGCTGGCCGCGGTTTCAAACGGCAAAGAAGACAAGTTCGATGCCAGATAATGCGCAAGCGTGCGCTCTAACGGCGTGCCTGTTTCGGCGGCCAGGGTCAGGCGCCGGTGCAGGTCACCCGCAGGCGGCAGGGCCTTTTCGGCAGGTTTTTCCGGGATCAGGTCCACTCTCGCCCCCATCAGCACAGGAACCTTGTCAGGAAACTTTCAATCGGTCAATGATGCAAGTAATCTGCGGTTCATAGGCTTGAACGCGCATCGGACAGGAGGATCACAATGCCCAACGCTGTGCCCATGCTCTCGCCTCTGCGCATTGACGGGGCCACCTTGCGGCTGGTGCGCCTGCCGCTGGTCACGCCCTTCACGATCGCCACCGGCACGTTGACCGAAAAGGTCTTTCCGTTGCTGACATTGCGCGCCGGCGGGCTGGAAGGCCATGCCGAGGGCGTGATGGACCCATTGCCGGACTATCTTGAAGAAACCGTCGCAGGTGCGATGGACCTGCTTCAGACCGTTTTGCTGCCGCAGGTCCTGGGCCGGTCTTTCGCCCACCCCGATCATCTTGCGCGGCTGTTTGCGCCGTGGCGGGCGAACTTCATGGCCAGAGCCACGGTTGAAATGGCGTTCTGGGACCTTTGGGCCAAGTCGCTGGGTCTGCCCTTGCAGACCGCCCTTGGGGGCGCGGGAGATTTTATCGACGTTGGTGTCTCACTGGGCATCGGCCCCGTGTCCGGCACATTGGACCGCGTCGCGCAGCATCTGGAGCAGGGCTACAAGCGCATCAAGCTTAAGGTTATGCCCGGGCACGACATCGGCCTCTTGCAGGCCGTCCGCCAACAGTTCCCAGATGCCCACCTGACGGTTGACGCCAATTGCTGCTATACGCTGGCCGACAGCGCCCTTGTCGGTCGAATGGATGATTTCGGGTTGGACTATATCGAGCAGCCTCTGGCCTGGGACGACATCCACGATCACGCCACTTTACAACAGCGCATCCGCACGCCGCTGTGTCTGGATGAATGCATCCGCACTGTCGATCACGCCCGCAAGGCACTTCAGACCGACGCGGCGCGCGTGATCAACATCAAGGTCGGGCGTGTCGGCGGGCACAGCGCGGCACGTCAGATTCATGACTTGTGCCAGGCCTTCCAGGTGCCGGTCTGGTGCGGGGGCATGCTGGAATCCGGCATAGGCCGTGCGCACAACATTCACATGTCAACCCTGCCGCAGTTTACCAAGCCCGGGGACACCTCCTCGGCCAGTCGGTATTTCGTCCGCGACATCATCGAGGAACGGCTGGAATGCGTGGAGGGCCGAATGCCGGTTCCTTCCGGCCCCGGCATTGGCGTCACGCTGGATCACGACTTTCTTGCCATCGCAACGCTTTCGGCCAAGGACTATGCAGCATGACCGACGTCACGTTCCGCGACCTGTCCGGGATGGCAGAGTTCCGCGCCGCAGAAGACCTGCAACGCGCTGTCTGGGGCGAAGGCGACTTGCCCGATCCTGCCGACCTTTTGATGGTGATTCAGGCCGAGGGTGGCCTTGTCGCCGGGGCGTTCGTGGACGGTCAACTGCTGGGTTATGTTTTCGGTTTTCCGACCCGCGATCCGCAAGTTCAGCACTCGCACCGGTTGGCGGTATTGCCGCAAGCACGCGGTCTGCACATTGGCCTGCGACTGAAGTTTTACCAGCGCGACTGGGGTTTGCGGCACAACATCGCCCGCATCCGCTGGACCTTCGATCCGCTGCGTGCGTTGAATGCCGCGCTGAACATACATCGGCTGGGCGCTACAGCCAGGTCCTACCTGCCCGAGTATTACGGAGCCATGGAGGGCATCAACAAGGGCCTTGCCTCTGACCGGCTGCTGGTGGACTGGGACCTTTGCTCTCCTGGCGTGACGGCTCTGGCCGAGGGGCTCGAACCTCCTGCCGTGGTGGGCAGTCCCTTGCCATTGCGCATTCCCACCGATCTGGATGGGCTTATGCGGGAAGCCCCCGATCAAGCCCGGGACCTTCGCCTCGCGGTGCGTGAAGCGCTTCAGGCGGCATTTGCCAAGGGCCACCACGTCGTAGGTTTTGATCGCAGGCTTTCGCAGTACATTCTTAGCGCATGATCAGGGGTACAACGCCTTGTACGATGGCGTTGCATGGTGTGCTTGCCCCCTGATTGCAACTGGCCGACTCCTGTCCCGTCGATTTGAAGAATTCGACCAAGACCAGAGTCGGGTATGGGTGAAAGCCACCTATCGGTTAAAGCGCAGGTGTCAGCTAACGTTCGAAACACAAATCTTGCGCGCTCTCATCAGGATCGCAACCCAAACCCTTGGATCTGCAAGGTCTGGGGATGGACGTCCACACAGGCTCAGGAAGGCCCCGATACAGGGCTACGCGAGATATCCTTAGCAGGCCCGGGTCACGCGTCTGTCGAAAACCTGTTTCCGCCCAACCATCCGCTGAACCTGTTGGACTGGCCGGGCAAGGCGGGTTTTCTACTTTTCAGCCTCAAGCAGGAGAGCGACCATTTCGTCAAATCCCCGCGCCTCGGCATGTTGAAGCGGCGTGACCCCGTCGCGGTCAGCGATGGATGCGTCGGCACCCGCCTCGACCAGTGCGCGGACCGTCGCGATATGCGCTTGGCCCCCGTCGCCGAGGATCACCGCCTCGATCAGTGCGGTCCAGCCCAGGTTGTTGACGTGATCCAGCGGGGCACCGCCTGCGATCAGTTGCCGCACGACCTCGTCATGGCCAAGATGGGCCGCCGCGATCAAGGCCGTTCCGTCATAGACGCTGGTCACCAGATCGGCCCGGTTTCCAAGCTGGATCGCTAGCGAGACCATCTCGGGATCGTCCGCTACGGCGGCAATGGTCAGCACGTCATAGACCTGACGATCCAGGGCGTTCATGTCCGCCCCGCCTTCTGCCAGCGCACGAAGCGCTGCATCGTTCGAGGCGAAGGCCGCAACATGTGCTGGCGTTCGACCTGCCGGGTCCCGTTGATCGGGGTCATCCCCTGCGGCAAGTGCCTTGCGGATTGCGGCCACGTCGCCAAGATGCGCGGCACGAAAAAGCCCGTCATAGCGGGCAGCTTCGTCCGCCGAGGGTGCCGTCTGTGCGAAAGCGCCGGGGGCTGCTGACATCAGGGCCAGTGCCAGAAGGATAGGCTTCATCGGTATCTCCCTTTGTGTGCCTGGCTGGCCGCTTGGACCGGCCAGACGCTGATGGATCACTCGGCGCCAATGGCGTCCAGACCGGCGCGCGCGCAGGCCGCATCGACATCGCCCGACGGAGCCCCGCCAACACCGATGCCGCCGACAAGCGCGCCAGCGATGCGGATCGGCAGGCCACCAGCCTGAAGCACCAGGCGGTCATCCATGTCGCGCAGGCCATCGTTTTGCGGGTTGGTCGCGATGAACTCTGCCAGCCCGGCGGTGTCACGCCCCAAAGCGGCCGAACCGAACGCCTTGCCGGTCGCGCTGGACCCGGTGTGCGGGCCCGAGCCGTCGGCCTTCAGCACGACCTTCGTTGCCCCGTCACGCGCGACGATCGCGACGCTGACAGCGTGCTTCTCTGCGGCGCAGGCCGTCAAGGCCGCCTGTGCCGCGGTCACCGCCATTTCAAGCGGCAGATAGGGTGCGGTCGGCAGGTCCTGCGCGGCCAGCGGAAGGGGGGCAAGCAGGACTGCAGCGAGGGTAAGGTTGCGGATCATGTCTTTTCTCCATCGGGTTACGGTGGTCCGGGTCTAATCCGGACCGATCCGCCCTCGCCATCCGTAGACCTTGCGACGCCCTCGGTAGTTCTACCTACGCGTCCGGCCATCCAGCCACAGCCGGGTCTGTTCCGCCGTCGAAGCTGTGCCGGTCTTGGCCGCAATCGCCGCGCGATGGCTGTCGACCGTCCGCGCCGAAAGCCCCAAGGCGTCCGATATCTGCCGGGTCGTCAGGCCCTTTGCCACCATCTCAAGCACCTCCGCCTCACGCTGGGTCAGCCGCGAGATCAGGTCGTGGGCCTCACTGGCCTCGGCCGTGTGGCGCTGCTGTTGTTCAAGTGCATCATGACCCTTCTGGATCGCGTCGATCAGGTCCTGCTCGTCGACCGGTTTGCCAAGGAAATCAATCGCGCCGTTGCGAAAGGCGCGACGGCAGGCCTCGATGTCGCCATGGCCGCTGATGACCACCGTGGGCCAGTTGATCCCCCGGTCGATCAGCGTCGTCTGCAATTTCAGGCCGGACATGGTGGGCATCCGGATATCCAGGACCAGACAGCCCGGTGCCAAGCCGCCGACACTGGCCAAAAGCCCTTCCGGCGATGAAAAGCCGCGCACCTGAAGGCCGACCGTCCGCAACAACAGCGACAGCGCCTCGCGCACCGCATCGTCGTCGTCGACCAGATAGACAGGCAGGCTCACCGGCTGACCTCATCCTTTCGGGCGGGTTGTCTGCGCAGGATGACCCGGAATGTGGTCGGAAGGCCATCCAGAAGCGCAACTTCGCCCCCCATCCGTTCGGCAAGACGCTGGCAGAGCGCAAGCCCAAGCCCGGTGCCATCAGGTTTGCCCGACACAAACGGCTCGAACACGCGGCTTCTCAGATCGGCGGGAACGCCAGGGCCGGTGTCGGAGACGTCGACCACGACCGGGTCTGCCACCGCAGCAAGGGAAACGGAGACGCGCGCCCCGGCTGTGCCCGATGCGGCGTCGATTGCGTTGTGGACAAGGTTGAAGACGATCTGCTCGATCTCGATCTGGTCGCCAAGGATCCAGGTCGGGCCGACACCGGCCTTGAAGGTCAGGTCGACCTTCTGGGTCTGTGCCTTTGGCGAAAGCAAAAGCTGGACGCTTTGCAGCGCCCGGTTGACGTCGGCGGACTGCTTGATCGGGGGCACGGGCCTGGTCCAGTTGCGCAGGCTTTCCAGGATCGCCGAGGCCCGCTTTGCCTGTCCAGCAATCTGCGTCATGACCGGCTCCATGGCGGCGACCTCACCGCGCCGGGCCAGATGCAGGCCAGCCTGGGCCTGGCTCAGGATCGCAGTCAGGGGCTGCGTCAGCTCATGTGCCATCCCGCTGGCCATTTCGCCCAGCACATTCACCCGCGAGGCATGGGCCAGCCGCGCGTCCTGCGCGCTGAAATGGGCCTGCCGTTCTGCCCGCCGCGCGCGGGCGTATTGCCCCAGCCCAAGGACAAGGCCCAGATAGACCAGCGTTGTCAGGACGATAATGGTGACGGCCTGCCCGAACGTCAGAGTGTCCGCCAAGTCTGGCGCAAATCTTGCCTGCAAGATCAGGGGTTGCGACTGGCTGCCAAGCTCTTTTTCGAACCGGGGGATGTCGGCCTGCCGAACGCCAACCAAAGGCGTGCCATCTGGCAGAAAGAGCGTCAGGTCGATCGACGTCCCCCCGTCGAAAAGACCCGCCCCTTCGATCTCCAGCGCGATGCCATACCGCGCATCAGGGGTGTTGGGGCTGCGCTTGACCAGCAGATAGCTTCCGGGGGCGTTGGGGGCTGCAAGCAGGGCAAGCTGACCGTCCGATGACAATGCCGCCTTGCGGATGGCCTTGATCGTCGCTGCGTCAGCGCCGGGGCGCGTAGAGAGGAACTCGCCTTCGTCGTAAAGCGCCACCAGGTCAACCGCGGTGATCCGCGGGTAAAAGCGCACGATCGTATCGGCGACCTGCCGGAAGACCTCGGTTCGGCTTGTCCCTTCGGCGGTGGCGACAGCCGAAAGTGCTGTCAGATGCGCGTCGTGCTGGTCAACCCGCTGCGACAGCTGCCGATGCAGGATGGTTACCTGATCAGAGAATTCGCTCAGCAGACGGCTTTGCTCGATCTTTGCCGCAACACCCAGCGCCACAACCACAAGCGCGATCCACCCGGCCAGCACAAGATTGCGGGTTGCGCGAGGTCCGAAGGGAGAGCCTGGTTTCAACATGCCTCGGCTTTCATCGACAGGGACACGCCTGCAATCTGGCCAACACAGCCCGGCGCAGGCGCTATGGCAAGGGACCTGGAGTTACCAAAGCCGCACGCCTGCAGGATAAAGCGGATCAGCACTGTGCAGTCCAGACAACAAAATCTGTGGAGGATCTTCAAGTATTTCGGAAAGCTCATGTCGTGGGAAGCCTCATGGTCTCTTGGCAACCCTGGTTCTAAGGTCCCGTAAGAAAACCTGAAGTCAGCGAGGAAGACCATGAGCAGGCAGTACTACGCCCCACAGGGCGGGCACCCCGGACAGGACCAGCTGCTGACGGATCGCGCAATCTTTACCAACGCCTATGCGGTCTTGCCGAAGGGCACCATGCGCGACATCGTGACCAGCTTTCTTCCGTTCTGGTCCGAAACCCGGCTTTGGGTGATTGCACGCCCCATGAGCGGTTTTGCCGAAACGTTCTCGCAGTACATCATGGAGGTTCAGCCGGGGGGTGGCTCGGATCGTCCGGAAGTCGATGCCGGGGCGCAGTCCGTGCTTTTTGTGGTCGAAGGTGCTGCCAGACTTGTCGTTGGCGGCGTCAGCCATGACCTGACACCCGGCGGCTATGCCTACCTTCCGCCGGGCACGCCCTGGACCTTGCACAACAAAGGATCGGCGGTGCTGCGGTTCCATTGGATCCGCAAGGCCTATGATGCCGTCGACGGCCTGGACGCCCCCGATGTTCTGGTCCTGAACGAAAATGACATCGCGCCGACGCCGATGGCGGGAACCGAAGGAAAATGGGCAACGACACGGTTTGTCGACCCGCTGGACCTGCGCCACGACATGCATGTCACGATTGTCACGCTGCAACCCGGCGCCGTCATCCCGTTTCTTGAAACGCATGTGATGGAGCACGGCCTTTACGTCCTTGAAGGCAAGGCCGCCTATCGTCTGAACAGTGACTGGGTTGAAGTCGAGGCCGGAGATTTCATGTGGCTTCGCGCCTTTTGCCCGCAAGCCTGCTATGCGGGCGGGCCGGGTCCGTTCCGCTATCTGCTTTACAAGGACGTGAACCGGCACATGCCGCTTAACCTGACCGCAGCCGCCCCTTCCCGGCGGTGACGTCAGTCAAGGTTCCGCAGCTCTCCTCCGATTGCCAGCGGCACCTTCCGCGCTGCTTCCATGACCGGCCTTTTCAGGTCCTTCTGCGCTGTCTGGCGCAGCCGACGTGTCGGGCCGGTCATGCTTGCGTGGGTCTTAACCTGACCAGGAAAAGCCCGGCATGGGGGATCATCGCCATTTTCGTTCTTTTTCATAAACTGCCTCAAGATCCTTCGGAAAGACCGCTTCACCGCATGAAAAATGCAACCCTCTGACAGATAATGGATTCTCCAAAGTTTTCCAAAACGAAATTCGATTTCAAAAAAATATCCTGCCACGCCGAATGCCACTAGTCTGACCCTACAAAATCAGGAGATCGACCATGAGCCAGCAGAACCCAGTCTTCATTCCCGGGCCGACCAACATGCCCGAAGAGGTTCGCAAAGCCTGCTATGTGCCGACCATCGACCACCGGTCGCCTGCATTCGCAAAGATCCTTCACCCCTGCCTTGCCAATGTTCGCAAGATCTTGAAGTCGGACAAGGCGCATGTCTTCATCTACCCGTCCACCGGAACCGGCGGCTGGGAAACCGCGATCAGCAACACGCTGTCGGCGGGCGACAAGGTGCTGGCCGCGCGCAACGGCATGTTCAGCCACCGCTGGATCGACATGTGCCAGCGCCACGGGCTGAACGTGGAAATCGTCGAGACCCCCTGGGGTCAGGGCCTGCCCGCCGACCGCTACGAAGAAATCCTCGCCGCCGACAAGGGCCACCAGATCAAGGTCGTGCTTGCCACGCACAACGAAACGGCGACCGGCGTGAAATCCGACATCGCCGCGGTGCGCCGGGCGCTTGATGCGGCCAAGCATCCCGCCCTTCTGTTCGTGGACGGCGTCTCGTCGATCGCGTCGATGGACTTCCGCTTTGACGAATGGGGCGTCGATATTGCCGTGACCGGTAGCCAGAAGGGCTTTATGCTGCCCGTCGGGCTTGCGATCCTTGGCTTCTCGGACAAGGCCATCGAGGCCTCGAAAACCGCGAAACTGCCGCGGACCTTCTTCGATATCGCCGACATGACCAAGGGTTATGCCGCCAATGCCTTCCCCTACACGCCGCCGGTCGGTCTGATGAACGGGCTGAAGCTGTCGTCCGAGATGATCCTTGAGGAGGGCCTTGAGAACGTCTTCGCCCGCCATCACCGGATTGCCGAAGGGGTGCGCCGCGCGGTGCATGCCTGGGGCCTGAACCTTTGTGCTGCCGGGCCGGAGGTCTATTCCGACACGATCAGCGCGATCCGCACCCCGGGAGGCTTCAACGCCACCCAGATCGTGACGCATGCCGCATCGAAATACGGCGTCGCTTTCGGCGTCGGGCTGGGCGAGGTCGCGGGCAAGGTGTTCCGTATCGGGCATCTTGGGATGCTGACCGACGTGCTTGCCCTGTCGGGCATTGCCACCGCCGAAATGTGCATGGTTGACCTGGGCCTGGACATCAAGCTTGGTGCCGGCGTCGCTGCGGCGCAGGACTACTACCGCAACACGACAACCGCTTAAGCGAGGAGAGGGCATGTATATCCCGACCTATGACGACATGCTTGCCGCGCATGAGCGCATCAAGCCGCATATCCGCCTGACCCCGGTGCGGACCTCGGACTACCTTAACGACCTGACCGGCGCACAGCTGTTCTTCAAGTGCGAGAACTTTCAGGAACCCGGCGCCTTCAAGGTGCGCGGCGCGTCGAATGCGGTATTTGGCCTTTCCGAAGAACAGGCGAAAAAGGGCGTGGCCACCCATTCCTCGGGCAACCATGCCTCGTGCCTGTCGTATGCCGCCATGCTGCGGGGCATCCCCTGCAACGTGGTGATGCCGCGCACGGCACCTCAGGCCAAAAAGGACACGGTCCGTCGCTATGGCGGCGTGATCACCGAATGCGAACCCTCGACCACCAGCCGCGAGGCGACCTTCGCCAAGGTCCAGGAGGCATCGGGCGGCGATTTCGTGCATCCCTACAACGACCCCCGCGTGATCGCGGGTCAAGGCACCTGCTCGCGCGAGTTCATGGAGCAGACCGGAGGGCTTGACATGGTGGTGGCCCCCATCGGCGGCGGCGGGATGATCTCGGGCACCTGCCTGACGCTGGCGACGCTGGCGCCCGAAACCAAGGTCATCGCGGCCGAGCCGGAGCAGGCCGACGACGCCTATCGCAGCTTCAAGGCCGGGCACATCATCGCCGACGACGCGCCCAAGACCATCGCCGATGGCCTGCTGGTCCCGCTGAAGGATCTGACCTGGCACTTCGTCAAGAACCATGTCAGCGAAATCTGCACCGCTTCAGAGCAGGAAATCATCGACGCGATGAAACTGATCTGGAAGCATCTGCGCGTGGTCATGGAACCCTCAAGTGCTGTTCCCCTCGCCACGATCCTTAAAAACGCCGACGCCTTCCGCGGCAAGCGGGTTGGCATCATCATCACCGGCGGCAATGTCGATCTCGACAAGCTGCCCTGGATCCAAGGAACCTGAGCAATGAACGCACCCGTGAATTTCGACAAGATGGACGTGGGCTATGACATCCCCGCTGTTCCGGGCATGGCGGAAGGCGACATCCAGACGCCCTGTCTGGTTCTCGACCTTGATGCGCTGGAGCGGAACATCAAGAAGATGGGCGACTATGCAAAAGCCCACGGCATGCGCCACCGCGTGCATGGCAAGATGCACAAGTCGGTCGACGTGGCCCTGTTGCAGGAACGCCTTGGCGGGTCGGTCGGAGTCTGCTGCCAGAAGGTCTCCGAGGCCGAAGTCTTTGCCCGGGGCGGCATCAAGGACGTGCTGGTGTCGAACCAGGTCCGCGACCCGGCAAAGATCGACCGTCTGGCCCGTCTGCCCAAGCTGGGCGCCCGGACGATCTGCTGCGTGGACATGCTGGACAACGTGGCCGACCTGTCGGCGGCAGCGGTCAAGCATGGCACGACGATCGAGTGCCTGGTGGAAATCGACTGCGGCGCGGGCCGCTGCGGCGTGAAGACCACGCCCGAGGTTGTGGCCCTGGCCAAGGCGATCAACGCGGCACCCGGCCTGAAGTTTGCCGGCATCCAGGCCTATCAGGGCGCGATGCAGCACATGGACAGCTATGCCGACCGCAAGGCCAAGATTGACCTGGCCGTGGCACAGGTGAAGGACGCCGTGGACACGCTGAAGTCGGACGGCATTGCCTGCGACATCGTCGGCGGCGGCGGCACCGGAAGCTACTACTTTGAAAGCACTTCGGGCGTCTACAACGAGCTTCAGTGCGGCAGCTACGCCTTCATGGATGCCGACTATGGCCGCATCCTCGACCAGAACGGCCAGCGGATCGACCAGGGCGAATGGGAAAACGCGCTGTTCATCCTGACCTCGGTCATGTCCCACGCCAAGGCTGACAAGGCCATCGTCGATGCGGGCCTCAAGGCGCAGTCGGTCGATAGTGGCCTGCCGGTGGTCTTTGGCCGGACGGATGTGAAATACGTCAAGTGCAGCGATGAACATGGCGTGGTCGAAGACCCGGCTGGCGTGCTGAAGGTCAACGACAAGTTGAAGCTGGTCCCTGGCCACTGTGACCCGACCTGCAACGTGCATGACTGGTATGTTGGCGTCCGCAACGGGGTTGTGGAAACCGTCTGGCCGGTCTCGGCCCGCGGCAAGGCCTACTGATCCGTCACCTTTGCTCTGCGCCGCTTCCCGGCGCAGGACAAGCCCGCGCTTTGCAGACCCCAGAATGCAAGCGCGGGCATTTCACACTGTGAACCGAGGCAACCATGCTGATCGTCCCCGAACGCGACATTCCCAAGTTGATGACGCCCGAAGCGGCCTTTGATGCCGTGGAAAAGGTCTTTGCTGCCATGGCGGCGGGACAGGCCTACAACTTCCCGGTCGTCCGCGAGGCGATTGGCCATGAAGATGCCCTTTACGGGTTCAAGGGCGGTTTTGACCGGGCCGGGCTGACTTTGGGCCTGAAGGCGGGCGGATACTGGCCGAACAACCTGGCCAAGCACGGGCTGATCAATCACCAGTCCATGATTTTCCTCTTCGACCCCGATACCGGCATGGTCTCGGCGATGGTCGGCGGCAACCTTCTGACCGCGTTGCGGACAGCGGCGGCGTCGTCGGTGTCGATCAGGCACCTGGCGCGCAAGGATGCCCGGGTGATCGGCATGGTTGGCGCTGGCCATCAGGCCAAGTTCCAGCTTCGGGCTGCGCTGAAGCATGGAAGCTATGAAAAGGTCATCGGCTGGAACTTCCACCCCGACATGCTGCCGGGCCTTGGCGAAGTGGCGGCCGAGGCTGGCCTGCCGTTCGAGGCGGTCGATCTGCCGGGCATGCGCGAGGCCGACGTGATCATCACCATCGCCTCGTCCTTCCAGCCGATCCTGATGGCCGGGCATGTCAGCCCCGGCACCCATATCGCCTGCATGGGCACCGATACCAAAGGCAAGCAGGAGCTTGACCCCGCCTTGCTGGCCAAGGCCACCGTCTTTACCGACGAGATCGCGCAATCGGTCTCAATCGGCGAGGCGCAGCACGCGATTGCGGCAGGGCTGATCCGGGAAGCGGACATCACCCAGCTTGGTGAGGTGATCAACGGCACGCATCCCGGGCGCACGTCTGCCGATCAGATCACGCTTTTTGATGGCACGGGTGTCGGCCTGCAGGACCTGGCCGTCGCAGCGGCGGTCGTTGTCCTTGCGCAAAAGAACGGGCTGGCCATCAAGGTCGACGTCTGACCCCCCAAGCGACCGCCCTGCAGCAGCCCGGTTCTTCGGGCTGCAACCCCGGCAGGACGGGCATTCCCGAGGCTATTCTGCATGTTGCTGCCCCTGTCCTTGCTCTTTGTCGGTGCCGTGCTCGTTTCCAACGGCCTGTGGATGCTTGGCAAGATCGCCGACCGTGAGGTCGCGGTCATCAATTTCGTGGCGGCAGGAGTGACCGGA
Source organism: Pseudomonadota bacterium (assembly GCA_029567145.1). Taxonomy (GTDB): domain Bacteria; phylum Pseudomonadota; class Alphaproteobacteria; order Rhodobacterales; family Rhodobacteraceae; genus Tabrizicola. The sequence goes on along the minus strand of JAKQLM010000646.1, from coordinate 19,490 downwards.
ACCGTCGCCCTTTTGGGCATGATCCACGCAGTCGATTCAAGTGGCGTGCGCGACGCCGCGTTGACGCTTTTGTTCACCGTCACCTACCTTTGGGTCGGCGTAAACCGACTGACCGGCGCGGATGGACGCGGGCTGGGCTGGTTCAGCCTTTTCGTGTCGATCTCCGTTGTCCCCGAGGCCGTACGAACCCTGACCTCGGCAACAAATCCGATGGATCTGTGGTTGGGCCTGTGCTGGGTCGCCTGGTCCGGACTGTGGTTCCTGTTCTTCCTGACCCTCGCACTTGCCAAGCCGCTTGGGCGACAGACGGCGCTGGCGACGCTGGCAAGCGGCGTGCTGACCGCGTGGCTGCCGGCCCTTGTCATGCTTTACGCTTCACCATTATGAGCCGAAAGCTGCGGGTCTTCATCAACGGCTTTGGCCGCATCGGTCGCACCCTGACACGCCAGATTCTATGCGGGCATGGTGGCGCGCGGGTCGAGATCGCCGGCATCAACGACATCGCGTCCTTCGACACCTGCGCCTACCTTCTGCGCTATGATTCCGTTTATGGAAACTTCCCTTTTCCGATTGAAGCCCAGTCCAACGGACTGCTGATCCGGGGGCGGCTGATCCCGGTGACCCATGCCCCCGATTTGCGCACACTGGACCTGAGGGATGTTGACGTGGTGCTTGACTGCACGGGAAAGGCCGGCGTGCGCGCCTTTGCCGAAGCCGGGATTGCGGCAGGGGCGTCCAAGGTGCTGATCTCGGGCCCGTCTGCGACGGCCGATCAGACCATCGTGATTGGTGCCAATGATCAGGATCTTCGCGATGCCCGGATCGTGTCCAACGCCTCGTGCACCACCAACGCCATCGCGCCCCTGCTGCGGATCCTGGATCTGGGCCTTGGGATCGAACGGGCACATGTGACGACCGTGCATTGCTATACGGGCAGCCAGCCCACGGTTGACCAGCCGAACGGGCCCCCGGAAAGAAGCCGCGCCGCCGCGGTTTCGATGGTCCCCACAACGACCAGCGCCGCCGAGCAGGTCACGCGTGTCCTGCCCGAATTCGCGGGCAGACTGACGGTATCGGCCTTGCGGGTGCCATGCCTTTCCGTTTCGGCCGTCGATGCTGTCGTGCAGCTTGCCGAAGACCCCGAAGAGCCGTTTCCCGATTTCCTGCGCGCGGCCTTTGCCGGTTCGTCGCTGGTCGGCCTGTGCGAGGACCCCTGCGTGTCATCGGACTACCGGGGACGCCCCGAGTCGCTGGTGATCGCGCTGCCAGAGACGCGGTCCATCGGGTGCAAGCAGCTTCGCATCCTTGGCTGGTACGACAACGAATGGGCCTTCTCGGCACGGATGCTGGAGACGGCGAAACTGATGGCAAGCCGGTGAGCATGAACGCCGGCAAGCATGAACGAAGGAGGACAACCAATGCAGGAACACTCGAAGCTGGAAACCGAACGACAGGCGGCACTGGACTACCACGAATTCCCCAAGCCGGGAAAACTGGAAATCCGGCCGACGAAACCGATGGCCACCGCCCGGGACCTGGCGCGCGCCTATTCCCCGGGTGTGGCCGAGGCCTGCACCTCCATTGCCGCCGACCCCTCCACCGCGACGCGCTATACCGCGAAACGCAACCTTGTAGCGGTGATCTCGAACGGGACGGCGGTCCTTGGGCTTGGCAATATCGGGGCATTGGCCTCGAAGCCGGTTATGGAAGGCAAGGCGGTTCTGTTCAAGAAGTTCGCCGGGATCGACTGCTTCGACATCGAGGTGGACGAGCCCGATCCCGAGCGTCTGGCCGACCTGATCTGCCGGCTTGAACCGACCTTCGGTGCCGTGAACCTTGAAGACATCAAGGCGCCCGAGTGTTTCATCGTCGAGCGGCTTTGCCGCGAGCGGATGAAGATCCCCGTTTTCCATGATGACCAGCACGGCACGGCGATCGTGGTGTCCGCCGCTGCCCAGAACGCCTTTCAGATCGCGGGCAAGCGTGTCGAAGACATCCACATCGTGGCTTTGGGCGCAGGTGCGGCCGGTGTCGCCTGTCTGACGATGCTGCACAAGATGGGGGTTCCGCTGGCCAACATCACCGTGTTCGACCGTTCGGGCGTGCTGCATGCCGGGCGCAATGACCTGGCACCAGAACAGATGCTGCTGGCCAACGCCCCGGAAGGGACGACGCTTGAAACCGCGCTGAAAGGCGCTGACATGTTTCTGGGCCTGTCCGGCCCCGGCGCGCTGGCACCCGAGCTGGTCAAGGGAATGGCGAACAAGCCGATCATCTTCGCGCTGGCAAACCCGGTCCCCGAGATCATGCCCGAGCAGGCACGCCTTGCGTCTCCCGGGGCGATGATCGCGACGGGTCGCTCGGACTATCCGAACCAGGTGAACAACGTCCTGTGTTTCCCGTTCATCTTCCGCGGCGCGCTGGATGCCGAAGCGCAGGAAATCAACGACGCGATGAAGCTGGCCTGCATCGACGCCATCGCGTCGCTGGCACGGCAGACGACAACCGCCGAAGTCGGCGAAGCCTACGAAGGCGAGCGTCTGGCTTTCGGGCCGGAATATCTGATCCCGAAACCGTTTGACCGCCGACTGCTTCCGACGATTGCCGTCGCCGTCGCCAAGGCCGCCATCGAGTCGGGGGCGGCACGTCGCATCCTTGACCTCGACGCCTACCGGCAGCAGCTTGAAGCCGAGGTCTATCGCTCGTCGATGCTGATGCGCGGTGTGTTCGAAGTGGCGCGCAAGTCCACGCGCCGGATCGTCTTTGCCGAAGGCGAGGACGACCGCGTTCTGCGAACTGTCCAGACCATGACAGAAGACCGGTTCACTAGGCCAATCCTCGTCGGACGACCCGAGGTGATCGCCCAGCGGATCGACCGGGCGGCGCTGGCGATCCAGCCGGGCCGGGACTTCGACATCGTGAACCCGGAAAGCGATGATCGCTATCGGGACTATTGGCAGACCTACCACGCGGTCATGCGCCGCCGCGGTGTCACCCCTGACATTGCAAAGGCGGTGATGCGCACCAATACCACCGCGATTGCCGCAACGATGGTCCATCGCGGCGACGCCGACAGCATGGTCTGCGGCACCTTCGGGCAATATCTCTGGCACCTCGGCTATGTGACGCAGCTTCTGCAGACCGACAGCCTGTCGCCCGCCGCAGCCTTGTCGCTGATCATTCTGGATCAGGGTCCGCTTTTCGTTACCGATACCCATGTGAACATCCAGCAGACCCCGGAAACGCTGGCGCGCACCGTCATCGCTGCGGCCCGCCATGTTCGCCGCTTTGGCGTCGAACCGAAGATCGCACTTTGCTCGGGGTCGCAGTTCGGCAACCTGGACAGCCAGTCGGGCCGCGCGATGCGGGGCGCGTTGGAGATCCTGGACAGCCAGTCGCTGAACTTTGAATACGAAGGCGAGATGCATACCGATGCGGCTCTTGACCCGGTGCTGCGTGAGCGGCTGTTGCCCGGAAACCGGCTTGCTGGGCGCGCCAATGTGCTGGTCTATGCCAACACCGATGCGGCGGGGGCGGCGCGCAACCTCTTGAAAAGCGTTGCGGGCGGTCTTGAGGTCGGCCCGATCCTGATGGGCATGGGCAACCGGGCCCATATCGTGACCCCGGGTGTGACCCCGCGCGGGCTGTTAAACATCGTGGCGCTGGCAAGCGCGGACGTGTCCAGCTACGCTTGACGCACAAAGGAGCCCCGGCTACCGGGCCAGCCGCTGGTGAAAACCGGCGGCTGGCTTTTTTCTTGGCCCGATCCGGGATTGCGGCCCGGGATTGCGGCCCCGGATTGCGGAATTAAGAAGGCCCCCAGGTTTCCACCTGGGGGCCTATTCGTTGTCAATTGCGTGCCGATCAGTGGTCGGCTGCCGAAGCTGCTGCCTTTGCTTCCTCGACCGAGCCCTTGGCACCGTTGAAGAAGGCGTTCAGGGCAACTGCGACGATCGACGCCAGAAGGATGCCGCTTTCGATCAGCGGGTGGATCGAGTGGGGCATCCACATCTTGAAGTTCGGCGCGATCAGCGGGATCATCCCGAAGCCGATCGAGATCGCGACGATGAACAGGTTGTTGCGATTGCCCGCGAAGTCGACCTTGGCCAGGATGCGGATACCAGTGGCCGCAACCATGCCGAACATCACCAGGCCCGCACCGCCAAGCACCATGGTCGGAACGGATTCGACCAGCGCGCCCATCTTCGGCATCAACCCCAGCACGATCATGATCAGACCGCCAGCCACGCAGACGAAGCGGCTTTTCACCCCGGTCACGCCGACAAGCCCGACGTTCTGGCTGAAAGAGGTGTAGGGGAAGGTGTTGAAGATGCCGCCGATCAGGGTGCCGAGACCGTCGGTCCGCAGACCGGCAGACAGCATCGGCTGATCGACCTTCTTGCCGGTGATGTCGCCGAGGGCCAGGAACATGCCCGTCGATTCGATCATCACCACGATCATGACCAGAACCATGGTGATGATCATCACCAGGTCAAAGGTCGGCATGCCGAAGTGGAAAGGCGTGATCATCCCGAACCAGGCGGCTTCGCCAACCTTGTCGAAGTTCATCATGCCCAGGGCAACGGCAATGGTCCCGCCGATGATGATGCCAAGCAGAACGGCGATGTTGGCGATGAAGCCACGGCCAAACTTTGCGATCATGATGATCGAGATGAGCACAATGGCCGAGATCGCGATGCTGCCAAGCGGTGCGTAGAGCGGGTTGTTCGCCTTGGCGGCAAGCGCGAGGCCTGCAGGGATTTCCGGTATGCCGGTGATGGTGCCCGCAGCGGCTCCGTCAGTGATTGCCTTCAGCCAGTCAGCATGTGCCGGATCGATGATCTGCGGCGCGGTCGGACCGACGGGGTTGCCGAAGATCCAGTTGATGCCGATCCGCATCAGGCTGACGCCGATCACGAGAATGATCGTGCCGGTGACGATCGGCGGGAAGAAGCGCAGCATCTTCGACACCAAGGGTGCGATCAGCATCGAGATGATACCCGTTGCGATGATCGCACCAAAGATCGCCTGGGCGCCTTCGGGTCCGCTTTGCGCGTTGGCAAAGCCGATCACCGGTCCGACGGCGGCAAAGGTCACCCCCATCATCACCGGCAGCTTGATCCCGAACCACTGCGTCGCCCCGAAGGACTGGATCAGGGTCACGATCCCGCAGACGAAAAGGTCGGCCGAGATCAGGAAGGCCACATCTTCCGGGGGCAATTTGAGCGCGCGTCCGACGATCAGCGGCACGGCAACGGCGCCGGCATACATGACAAGGACGTGTTGAAGCCCAAGCGTGAACAGCTTGGGCGGTGGCAGAATTTCGTCTAACGGGTGAACTGCATCATCGGATGCCATGGGTTCCTCCTCCCTCGCTTCTAACATGACAGGTGGGCCCATTCTGTCTTCCCTGCCCGGTCTGTCGGCGACGTATTGGCCGGCCCTGATCACTCCAAAATCAAGGTCGGCGGGCTATCGAACGGGAATTCTTCAAGATTGGCCCCCGATCCGATCCGATCGACAACGGCGAAAAGTCCGTTGCCGGACACGGGGGCCAGCACACCGTGCCAAACCCCGCGATGGTAGTTCACGCCCTGTCCGGGCGAGGTGATGAAGGCAAGCGGCCGTCCAGGCTTGCCGTTTTCGTCTGGTGCGACCACCACGACGAAGGGCGCGCTGTCCAGCGGCAGGAAGGCCTGGCTGCCTTCGGGATGACGCTCCACAAGCTCCAGCCGCATCGGCAGCGCGCGGAGCTTGGCCTTGAACAGGCTGATCCCGGCGCGGCCATCGGAAAAGTCAAGCTTTGCCCGGTCGTGGTAACGGCCACACATGCCGTTGTTGATCAGCTTGGTCGGGTCGCCCACGCAGTCGAGAACGTCGCCAAACGGGGCAAAGGCCTCGGCGGTCAGGGGTTGTATCCGGATGGTGTCAGTCATTGTCCCAGCTTCTCCTGCAGACGAAGTTCGGCAATGCGTTCGACCTGCCGGCAGGCCTCGGCAAGCTCGGTCGCCCGGTCATTGCCGATGCGCCGCTGGAATGCAGCCTGAATCGAGGACTTGGTGTTTTCACGCACCGCGATGATGAACGGGAACCCGAATTTCGACGTGTAGGCGTCGTTCATCCGGGTAAAATCCGCCCGCTCGGCATCGGTGAGGGCATCAAGGCCGACCGAAGCCTGTTCGGCGGTCGATTCGGCGGTGAGCCGCTTTGCCACGGCAAGTTTGCCGGCAAGGTCAGGGTGCGCGGTCAGCACGCCCAGACGCTGCGCGTCGGATGCGGTTCTGAACATGCGGGAAAGCGCGCTGTGCACCCCGGCCGCACAATCATGCGTCGGCCCCAGCTCCAGCGCATGGGCGGCTTCGGCGATCCAGGGGCTGTGCTCGAAGATGCCACCGAATTCGGCGACGAAGGTCTGCTTGTCCATCTCTGACGGGCGCGGGGTCTGGACCGGCGGATGCGCCTTGGCCCAGTGATCTGCAATCTGCTCCCGCGTGGCGAACCAGACGCCGTCATGCTTGCGGAAATGGTCAAGCGCGCGCTGCAGCGCCTGCGCCCGTCCGGGACGCCCAGCCAGCCGGCAATGCAGGCCGATCGACAGCATCTTCGGCGCGCCCTGCTGGCCTTCGGCATAAAGAAGGTCGAAGCTGTCGATCAGGTGGCGTTCGAACTGCTCGCCGTTGGTAAAGCCCGCCTGGATCGCAAACCGCATGTCGTTGCAGTCCATCGTGTAGGGAACGATCAACTGGTCCTTGCCGCCCGCCTTGACCCAATAGGGCAGATCGTCGGCGTAACTGTCAGCGATATAGGCGAAATCTCCCAGCTTGGCGGCCAGCTCGACGGTGTTCATCGAGCAGCGTCCGGTATACCAGCCGCGCGGCGCCTTTCCGGTGACCTCGGTGTGCAGCCGGATCGCTTCAAGGATCTGGGCGCTTTCTTCCTCGACCGACATGTCGCGGTGTTCGACCCATTTCAGGCCGTGGCTGGCAATTTCCCAACCGGCACGGTGCATCGCAGCAACTTGGGCCGGGGCACGGGCAAGCGCCGTCGCCACGCCGTAGACGGTGACCGGCAAATCGCCAAGCATGCGGAACACGCGCCAGAACCCGGCCCGGGCGCCGTATTCGTAGATCGATTCCATGTTCCAGTGGCGTTGGCCCACCCAGGGCGAGGCACCCGTGATCTCGGACAGGAACGCCTCGGATGCGGCATCGCCGTGCAGGATGTTGTTTTCTCCGCCCTCTTCATAGTTGAGGACGATTTGAACTGCGATTCTTGCGCCGTTCGGCCATCCGGCGGCAGGAGCCACTTCGCCGTAACCAGTCAGATCTCGCGGGTATCGTGACATTTCCAGGGCCTCCCAACCTGATTTACTAATAGATCAGAACACTGGAAATCTATTTCAAAAAAAACTTGATGGACTGTTTGGCTAGTCGGGCTTTGTGTTCTGGTCCGACTACGCCCTACTATCGAACCAAAGCGAGAGGAGTTCCGATGACAGGCTACCTGACAACGCACGTGCTGGATCTGGCCAAGGGCGGCCCGGCTGAAGGCATGAAGATCGAGCTCTTTCGGATCGAAGGACTGAACCGTTCGCTGCTGAAAACGCTGGTCACGAACGACGATGGCCGGACGGACAAACAGATCCTGCCGAGCGAAGAGTTCCAGACCGGCGAGTACGAACTGGTGTTCCACGCGGGCGCCTACCTCGATGCGACCGGGGTGCCACCGGAAGAGCCGCGCTTTCTGGATCTGATCCCGCTGCGCTTCGGCATGTCCTCTCCGACGCACTATCATGTGCCGCTGCTGCTCTCTCCATTCGGGTATTCGACGTATCGAGGCAGCTAGGAAGCGTCAGCGTGAAGCACGGTGGTGCCAATGTCGACGGCTATCTTTTCGATCATGAACTCCATGAACAGCCGGACCTTCGGGTCCTGCCCTCGGCGGTGTGCGAATAGGCATGCCATCTGAACCGGCTCGGGTGGGGTCTCGGGTGCCACGACAATCAGCCTGCCGGATTTGAGGTGCTCTGCGACCTCAAAGACCGGCTTCATCGCGATGCCTGCGCCCGACAGCGCCCACTCCGTCAAGACATCGCCATCGTCGCATTCGTAGCGACCGGAAATGCGAAACCGCTTCGGTCCTGTCGGCGTATTCAGCAGCCAGCGAAACTCTGTAGCTCCGGGGAATCGCAGGTTCATGCACTCATGCCCTTGGGAAATCAGCTCATCGCCGTTGCGGGGCATTCCGCGCCGTTCCAGATATCCGGGCGCAGCACACAGCACCCGCGACACGTCCGCGATCTTCCGGATCTTCAGGTTGCTGTCTTCCGGTTGCCCCAGGAAAAAGGCCAGATCCAGCCCCTCTGCGGTCAGATCGACCTTGCGGTCCGTCAGCCGCAGACGGGCGTTGACCTCGGGGTATTTGTCAAGGAAGGTCGGGAGCCGTGGTGCGATAAGCCGCCGTCCGACGCCCAGCGGGGCCGCAATGAAGATCGAACCGCGCAGGTTCACCGTAATGTTCGCAACCTGCGCTTCAGCGTTCTCGACTGCCTCCAGGATGTCCACCGAGCCGCGATAAAAGGCCTTTCCCTGCTCGGTCGGCGTCAGATTCCGGGTTGTCCGTTGAAACAGGCGGATGCCAAGATGCTCTTCAAGCTGGGATATCCGCGACGAGGTTACGGCTGGCGAGATACGCAGGTCTCGACCGGCTGCTGACATGCTTCCAAGTTCGTATACTCTGACGAAGGTGCGGACATTCTCGAGGTAGGACATTGTTCGGCTTTTTTTGATGCTGCTTGGTTTGCACGATCAATACCAGAATAATCAATCTGGTCCTAGTCTGTACCTTATCGTGGAGCTTGGGAGGGAACCATGTACGACTTGGCCATAATCTGGGACTGGATCGCATTCTCGGTACGCTGGTTGCACGTCATCACGGCGATGGCCTGGATCGGTGCATCCTTTTACTTCATCGCGCTTGACCTGATGCTGAAACCGAACCCTGACCTGCCAAAGGGTGCTTATGGCGAGGAATGGGAAGTTCACGGGGGCGGTTTCTATCACACCGTCAAGTATCTGGTCGCGCCCTCGCAGATGCCCGAGCATCTGACCTGGCACAAATGGCAAAGCTACTCCACCTGGCTTTCGGGCGCTGCCCTTCTTATGATCGTCTACTGGGTCGGGGGCGAGCTGTTCCTGCTTGATCCGACCAGGGCCGAACTGACCCTGTTGCAAGGCATCCTGATTTCCGCTGGATCCCTGACCATTGGCTGGCTTGCCTATGACCAGCTTTGCAAGTCAAAGCTTGGGGAAAGCCCGACGACGCTGATGCTGATCCTGTTCGGGATTCTGGTCGCGATGGCTTGGGGCTACAACCAGATCTTCACCGGCCGCGCCGCGCTGCTGCACCTGGGGGCGTTCACCGCCACGATCATGACCGGCAACGTGTTCTTTCAGATCATGCCGAACCAGCGGATCGTCGTGGCCGATCTCAAGGCGGGGCGGACACCGGATGCGAAATACGGCAAGATCGCAAAGCTGCGCTCGACCCACAACAACTACCTGACTTTGCCGGTCGTCTTTCTGATGCTGTCGAACCACTATCCGCTGGCCTTCGGCACCGAGTACAGCTGGATCATCGCCTGCCTTGTGTTCCTGACCGGGGTAACGATCCGGCATTACTTCAACACCATGCACAAGACCGGAAAAGGCCCTCACTGGACCTGGGCCGTCACTGTAATCCTGATGATTGTCATTGCCTGGTTGTCGACGGTCAGAACCGGCCCGACCCTTGAAGAAGCCGAGGCCCGCGAACTTACAAGCCAGGAGCAAGTCTATGCTTCGGCGGAAGGGTTCGAGGATGCCTATAATGTGGTGATCGGCAACTGCTCGATGTGCCACGCACGCGAGCCGGCCTGGACGAACATCCTCTGGGCTCCGAAAGGAGTGTATCTTGAAACGCCGGGCGACGTCGCCCGGCATGCCGATCAAATCTACCTGCACGCGGGCCTGAGCCATGCCATGCCTCCGCCCAATGCCGTCCAGATGGACCAGGAATCGCGCGAGCTTATCGTCGCCTGGGTCCGGGAAGTGCGCGGAATTGAATAGCCCTTTGCGGGACGCCCAGTGATGCGGCTGGGAGTGATCGGATACGGGGCCGTTGCCCAGACACTGATCGAACGGCTGGATACCGTTCCCGTCAGCGAAACTGACATTCTGGTCCGCAGCGGCGGCAATCTGGCCGGTGCCCCCGGCTCGCGGCGTCTGAAATCGGTTTCGACGCTGGACGCCCTTCTGGCCGCGAACCCCGACCTGATTGTCGAATGTGCCGGCCACGCCGCCGTCGTCGAGCATGCCGAAGCCATCCTGCGCACGGGCGTCAGCCTGGTTCCGCTGTCGCTTGGCGCCTTTGCCGACGCGCAGCTTCTGGCGCGCGTCCAGGCTGCCGCAGCCCTTGGGAACGCACGGCTAATCCGCCCTGCCGGGGCGATTGCCGGGATCGACCTGATCGAGGCGCTGTCGATGGAAGGCGAGGTCCGCATCACTTATACCGGAACCAAGCCACCCCAAGCCTGGCGCGGCACCGCCGCCGAGCAGACGATAGACCTTTCGGCCCTGACCGGCCCCACCGCATTTTTTAGCGGCCCAGCCCGCGAGGCCGCCTCCCGTTTCCCGAAAAGCACGAATGTCGTCGCAGCCCTTGCCCTGGCCGGGCCCGGCTTTGAACGGGTGTCGGTGACGCTGGTTGCCGACCCTGACGCCAGCGCGAACCGCCATGCCTACACGGTCAACGCATCCACTTGTCAGGCCGCCTTCAGCATCGAAAGCGGCGCTGCAACCGGGAACCCGCGCACGTCGCTGACCACCGCCTACAGCCTTTTGCGCGAAATCCGGGTCTTTGCAGAATTGATCCGCGCCGACTGAATCGGCGCAAGGGCGGGTTGCTGCCTTGCCGAACCGCCGCGCTGGGTCACCGACGTCGTCCGCTAAATGAACAACCGCAGGATCAGCGGCGCAAGGATTGCGGTCGCAACGGCGTTGATCGCCATTCCAAGCCCCGCAAAGGCGCCAGCCGTCGGGTGAACCTGCAGCGCCCGTGCCGTTCCGATGCCGTGACTGACCAGACCCACAGAAAAACCACGGGCGCGCCAGTCCTTCACCCCCAAGAGATTGAGCAACGGCGTCGCCAGCACAGCCCCGGTGATCCCCGTCAGGATGACAAGCACGGCAGTCAACGTCGGCGAGCCGCCAAGCTCTTGCGAGATGCCGATGGCAACCGGCGCGGTCGCGGATTTGGGGGCAAGCGAGATCAGCAACATATCGTCCACCCCCATCCACGATGCGATCATCAGGGCCGATCCGGTTGCGACCACCGAGCCCACGACCAGCGCGGCAAGGACGGGAAGCAATACGCGCCGCAGATGGTGCAGGTTGTCGAAAAGCGGCAGGGCCAGGGCGACGGTCGCAGGGCCAAGCAGGAAGTGCACGAATTGCGCCCCTTCGAAATAGGTGGCGTAGGGTGTCCCGGTCAGCTTCAGAACGACCGCAAGGATGCCGACGGCGATCAGCACCGGATTGGCCAGTGGGTTGCGGCCTGTCGCCCGAAAAACCATGTCGCCGGCGGCATAGGCCGCAATCGTCGCGGTCAGCCACAGCAGCGGACCCTGTGACAGATAGCTCCAGATGTCTGCAAAGTCAGTCATCGCTTGATCCCGTCATTCGGGCGACCGCCGAAAAGGTAAGGGCACCTGCACCAATCGCAAGCACGGCTGACACGACGATGGCCAGCATGATCGCAACGGTGCTGTCGCCCAGCGTCGCAAGATGGCCGACAACCCCTGCCCCGGCCGGGACGAAAAGCAGCGAGAGGTGTGAAAGCAGGGTCTGCGCTGTCGCCCTGATCATCTCGCGCAGTCGCGGCACCGCCACCAGCAGACCCAGCACGAAGATCATGCCCATCACCGGCCCGGGCAGCGGCAGACCTGTTGCCCGGGCGACGAACTCGCCAAGGATCTGGGCGATCAAGATAATCAGCAGAGCGTGCATGACCGTTCCTTTCTTGCTGAACGAGCAGACCCGTCCAATTCCCTTGAAGTCGCGGAAACTGTGGGCCCGCAGTCGTCCGCGCCCGGTCTTGACCAAAGGTCTGCAAGCCCGGCTTCGGTGCGACCTCTCGGCGGTCAGGCCATCCGGGTTCCGTCATGCACAATCATTCTCCCGCTTTCACCTCGGCCCGCCGACGGTGAAGCACCGGTTCGGTGTAGCCCGACGGCTGCTGCCGTCCGAGAAGGATCAGATCGCAAGCCGCCTGAAACGCAATGCCCTGAAAACCCGGCGCCATCGGCCGGTAATTGGGGTCACCCTCATTCTGGCGATCGACGATGGTTGCCATCCGGCGCAACGCGTCCATCACATCGTCGCGCGAGACAATGCCATGATGCAGCCAGTTCGCTACATGCTGCGCCGAGATGCGGCATGTGGCGCGGTCTTCCATCAGCCCGACATCGTTCATGTCAGGCACCTTTGAACAGCCGACTCCCTGGTCCACCCATCGAACGACATAGCCAAGGATACCCTGACAATTGTTTTCCACCTCACGCATGACCTGCTCGGGGGTCCACTTGCGGTGCGCGGCCAGCGGAATGTCCAGGATCGTGTCGACATAGGCCCGTCGTCCGCCCTTTCGCAGCTTTTCCTGCACCTTGAAGACATCGATCTTGTGGTAGTGCAGGGCATGCAACGTCGCCGCCGTCGGTGACGGGACCCATGCGGTGTTGGCGCCGGATTTCGGATGCTCGATCTTTTGCGCAAGCATGGCCGACATCAAGTCAGGCATCGCCCACATGCCTTTTCCGATCTGCGCCCGGCCTGACAGTCCGCATTCCAGCCCGATGTCGACATTCTGGTTTTCGTAACCCGAAATCCACGCCTTGCGCTTGATAAAGTCCTTGCGGCTGAACGGTCCCGCCTCCATCGAGGTGTGAATCTCGTCGCCAGTCCGGTCGAGGAAACCCGTGTTGATGAAAGCCACACGATGTTTCGCGGCCCGGATGCATTCCTTGAGATTGACCGAGGTGCGGCGCTCCTCGTCCATGATCCCGATCTTCACCGTATGCTTTGGCAACCCAAGGGCAGCTTCGACGCGGGTAAAGATTTCGTCGGCAAACGCCACTTCCTCGGGGCCGTGCATCTTGGGCTTCACCACATAGACCGAGCCCTTGACCGAGTTGCGCAGCCCGCCGATCTTTCTCAGGTCGTGGATCGCGATCATCACCGTGACCATTGCATCCATGAGGCCTTCGAAAACCTCTTCGCCCTGCGCATCAAGGATCGCGGGGTTGGTCATCAGATGGCCCACGTTCCGCACAAGCATAAGGGCCCGGCCTTTGCGCGACGTCGCTGACCCGTCCGGCGCCGTCCAGACCGGATCGGGGTTCAACCGACGTGTCATGGCCTTGCCGTCCTTTTCGAACGACTCTGCCAGGTCCCCCTTCATGAGGCCAAGCCAGTTGGCGTAGGCCTGGACCTTGTCTTCGGCATCGACGCAAGAGACCGAATCCTCGCAATCCATGATGGCTGACACGGCACTTTCAAGGCGCACATCGGCAAGGCAGGCCTGATCACGCGCGCCGATGAAATGCGCCCGGTCAAATACCAGTTCGACATGCAAACCGTGGTTGCACAAAAGGATTGCGTCGGGCGCGCGCGGATCGCCTTGATACCCGACGAACTTCTCGGGATCGACCAGCGGCATGTCATCAATCAGCAGCCTGCCATCCTTCACATGATACCGCCGCACATCGACATGGCTTGTGCCCGCGATGGGAAAGGCCTCGTCAAGAAAGACCCTCGCCCGCGCGATCACCCTTGCGCCGCGCCCGCGCTCGTACCCGCCCCGGGGCGGAAGCGAGTCCATGGCATCCGTGCCATAAAGGCAGTCGTAAAGACTGCCCCAACGGGCATTCGCTGCGTTCAGGACGTAACGGGCGTTCGTGATCGGCACGACCAGTTGCGGGCCGGGAACCAGAGCAATCTCTGGGTCTGTGTTCGCAGTTTCGATGCTGAAATCCGACCCTTCAGGTAGAAGGTAGCCGATCTCTTGCAGGAACTGCTTGTAGGCCTCGTGGTCGTGCGGCTGTCCGCGTCGGGCAAGATGCCAGGCGTCAATCTTGTCCTGCAAGACCGACCGACGGTCCAGCAGCGCTTTGTTCACCGGTGTCAGGTCCAGAACGATATCCGCAAATCCCGCCCAAAACTGATCAGCGTCTATTCCGGTACCGGGAAGCGCTTGGTCCTCGATGAACGAGCGAAGGAGTGTATCGACCTGCAGGCCGTGCCGGGTGTCGCGTGTCATTTATGGTCCGAACTTGAAGTATACAACTGTATGCAGATGGTGATCCTGTGTACTGCGAACGGGCTGTCCCGACAACCTTTGTCGCCCTCGCGGCTGTCAAGGTATTCTAGAAGCATCTTTCGTAAAATCCTATTCTTGGCCGCCGTTGTCGCTCTCGATTTCTTGCGCCCTTCGAAACAAGAAGACAGAAAGTCCGCATCGCCATTTGCTGCGCAGTCAGAGGCGGGTCGGTTTGTCTGAACAGGTTCCGGGCGGTCTTCCGCCAAACGAAGAGTGCGGACGCCCGCTGTTGTAGTGGCCGATTCCCATCCCGCTGTAAGTGCGAGGCTCAGAAACGCGGGCGCGGTCTCACAGATAGGCCTCCACGATTTTGACGGTCAGCCACAAACGCTCCACGACCCCGTTGTCGCGCCGGGCCAATTAAGGACGACGGAACGTCTTGGCTATGGGTCCGACCAATCGGGCCAACTCGGACACATCGTCGCCGTTTCGATGCCAAGGCACGTCATCTACATGACGGTCATGGCGAATACCGCACGAAGCATAGTGCAACTGTTCCAAGGGGGGACGTCACGCAGTAGCCCTAAGCTTGTGCGTCGGGGACGGAGCATAGCCGCCAAGGCGGGACGTTCTGAGCCCAAGACCCACCATTGCCTCGGCCAGGCGGACAGCACAGGTCACGCCATCCAGAACTGGCAGCCCATGCTCATCGGCCAGCCTTCCGGCAAGGTCTGCCATTCCGGCGCAGCCAAGGACGATGGCTTCGGCGCGGTCTTCGGCCAGCGCGCGGCCGATCTCGGCGCTGATGCGGTTGCAGGCGTCGGACCCGGGGTGTTCCAGTTCCAGTACAGCCACCTCCGACGACCGAACCCGGGCGCAGCGGGTGGCAAGACCGTATTTGTGCAGGTTGTGCTCCAGCGCCGGCACGGACCGCGCCAGTGTCGTGACGACTGAGAACTTGTTCGCGATCATCGAGGCGAAGTGATAGGCCGCCTCGCCGATCCCGATCACCGGGCGGTCGGTCAGGCAGCGGGCGGCGTCAAGCCCGGTGTCGTCGAAACAGGCGATGATCACCGCATCAAAGCCGGGGGTGGTCTGGATCACGCCGAGGAGGCCGGGGACGCTCAGCGCCTCGTCGTAATAGCCCTCGATGGACACCGGGCCGCCCGGCGGGTTGACCGCAATCACTTCGGTCCCCGCGCTGGCCGCACCCTTGGCCGCGATGCCGATCTTCTCGGTCATCGACGCGGTGGAGTTCGGGTTGATCACCAGAAGGCGCATTTCAGAGGTCTCCACCAAGGTAGGCGGCCTTGATCCGGTCGTCGTGCATCAGGTCCTTCGACACGCCGGACAGGACGACCTGCCCGGTCGACATCGCGTAGGCGCGGTTCGAGATCGACAGCGCCATCCGGCTGTTCTGTTCGACGAGCAGCACCGACACGCCCTCATCCCGGCTGATCGCCACGATGGCGCGGGCGATGTCCTGCACAAGCTTCGGCGCGATACCGAGGGAGGGTTCGTCAAGGAGCAGAAGCTTCGGTTTCGCCATCAGCGCGCGGCCGATCACCATCATCTGCTGCTCGCCGCCCGACAGTGTGCTGGCCTGCTGGCTGAATCGTTCCTTCAGGCGCGGGAAGCGGGTCAGCACACTCTCCAGCGTCTGTTCGATCCCCTGCTTGTCGGTGCGGGTGAAGGCCCCCATCAAGAGGTTGTCCTTCACGCTCATCAGCGGGAAGACCCGCCGCCCTTCCGGCACCATCGCAATGCCACGCTTGACGATCTCGGCCGCGGGACGCCCGTCGATCCGGTCGCCCAGATAGCTGATCGACCCGGACTTGATCTTCCGCAGCCCGGTAATCGCCCGCAGGATCGAGGATTTCCCCGCCCCGTTGGCGCCGATCAGGGCGACCGTCTCACCCTCCATCAACTCGATGGAGACGCCCTTCAGCGCGTAGACATGGTCATAATAAAGCTCGACATTGTCGAAGCTGAGCATCTTCTTGGCCGTCGTCGGAGCCGGTTCAGTCTTCATGGCAGCCTGGGTCATGTCTCACATCCCGATCGCAGCGTCTTCGCTGCCCAAGTAGGCCTCGATCACGCGGGGGTTGGCCTGGATTTCGGCGGGGGTTCCTTCGGCGATCTTCTCGCCAAAGTTGATGCAGACGATCCGGTCGCTGATCTTCATCACCGCTGGCATATCGTGTTCGACCAGCAGGACCGTCAGCCCCCGCTCATCCCGCAACCGGCGCACCAAAGCGACCATCCGCATCGTCTCGTCATGGTTCATCCCCGCAAAGGGTTCGTCCAGGAGGATGATCTCGGGCTGCGTGGCCAGGCCAATGGCCATCCCCAGCGCCCGCAGATGCCCCTGCGGCAGGTTCGACGCCGTCTCATCCCGGATCGCCTGCAGGCCGAGGAAATCGATGATGTCGTCCGCCGATTTCCCGAATTCCGCCTCGTCCGCCTTGGCTTGGGCGGACCCGAAGAAGAACCCCAGAAGCGACGCCTTCGACCGCAGGTGATGCGAGACGATGACGTTTTCGCGGACCGTCATCGACTTGAAGATCGTCGTCTCCTGGAAGGTCCGCACCACCCCCAGCCGCGCCACCTTGTGCGGCGGCAGGCCGGAAATCTTCGTGCCCTTGTAGATCACCTCGCCCGTCGTCGGCGTGACGAACCCGGCGACCTGCTTGAACAAGGTGGATTTCCCCGCCCCGTTCGGCCCGATCACCGACAGGATTTCCTGAGGGGCCACGTCGAAGCTGATGTCGTTGTTGGCCGTCAGCCCGCCATAGCGCTTGGTGACGTTCTTGACTTGCAGGATAGCGTTCATTTGCTGCCGCCTTTCTTGTCCAGAAGGCTGAGGACACCGTTCGGCAGCACCAGCATGAGCGCGATCAATGCGCCCGAGTAGATGAGCAGCTGGTATTCCCTGGCGATGGAGAGCAGGTCCCAGCCGAAGTACAGAAGTAGCGTCCCCAGCATTGGCCCGAACACGTACCCAAGGCCCCCAAGGAAGCAGTAGAGCATGAAGTTCACGCTATCCTGCACCACGAAGGAGGACGGGTAGATCGACTGCGAGATGGCGACGAAGATCGCCCCGGCCAGCCCGCCGAAGAAGGACGAGATGGCATAGGAGAGGACCCGCAGCATCGCGGTGTTCACGCCAATGGAAGCGGACAACTCCTCATTCTGCTGCAAGGACCGGCACAGGTGGCCGAGGCGGGAGTTCACGATGCGCCACAGGACGACGTAGGTCAGGGTCATCAGAAGCGCGGCCATCAGGTAGAAGGCCAGCTTCGGGTTCTCCAGCGTTGCGAAGTCGGGGATGATCGTCAGGCCGAAGATCGACAGTTCCCCCGGCAGCGGGATCGAGGTGATCCCTTTCGCGCCGTTGGTAATCGGCAGGGCAAGTGCGGTCAGGCGGGCGACCTCGGTCAGGACCAGCGTGACCATGGCGAAGTAGACGCCCCGCAGCCGCAGGATCGGCAGGCCGATCAGGACAGACACCAGGGCGCAGAATATCCCCGCCAAGGGCAGCGTCAGCCAGAAGCTTACCCCGTACTGCGTCATGAGGACGGCCGAGACATAGCCCCCCATCAGCGCATAAGCCCCTTGGCCGATGTTGATCCGGCCGATGTAAAAGGTCAGCCAGACCCCCGCCGCCGCCACCGACAGCAGGGCGACAGAAGTCAGCGTGTAGTAGAAGTCCCACCGTCCGGTCAGGTTGATGATCACCGGCACCAGGACGAAGACGCCCAGAAGGAAAGCTCCGATGCCAAGCAGCCTGGACGTCGACAGGGTGGCTTTGACGACAGGCGTGGATTGCGTTTGATCGGTCATGGTCTCAACCCCACGGCTTGCCCATCAGGCCCTGCGGCCGGATGGCGAGGAAGATCATCAGGGTGATGAAGATCATCAGGTAGGTGACATCGCCATATGCGGCGAGAAGCGTCAGACCGACGGACTCCATCATCCCCAGGATGAACCCGCCGGCGATGGCGCCCGATATGACGCCCGCGCCGCCGATCATGATCATCAGGAAGGCCTTGATCGAGGTTGGCCCGCCCATTCCAAGGTTGATCCCGGTGATGGTGACCAGAAGGCCCCCGACCAGCCCGGCCAGCATCGCCCCCAAGGCAAAGCCGATCATCGAGTAGCGGTCGACATCGACGCCCATCAACTGCGCGGCGACCCGGTCCTGCGCCAGGGCGCGCATGGCTCGGCCCGTGCGGGAATACTGCATGAACAGGATGAAGCCCACGATCAGCGCCACGGCAAGGGCAGCGATCAGGATGCGGTCATAGGGCATGATCAGCCGCATGTCCCAGTTGAAGACCCCGTCCACGACCTTCGGCACGCCGCGCTGCTTTTCGCCAAAGATCAGCAGGATCACCGCGTCCAGGAAGAACGCGATCCCGGCCGCAAGAAGCATGGTGGACTCGTCGCGCTTTGATTTCCGGATGACCGGGCGGAACAGGAACTTCTCGATCAGCGCCCCCATCACCGCCAGCACCACGGCCGAGGCGATCAGCCCCACGATGAAGGGCAAACCCAACTGGGCGACCACCGTATAGGTCACGAAGCCGCCGAAGACATACATCTGCCCGTGGGCGAAGTTCAGCACGTTCATCAGTGAAAAGATCAGGGTCAGCCCCAGCGCAATCAATGCATATTGCGCGCCAAGGTACAGCCCATTCGCAAGGATCTGCTCCATGCCTGGCCCTCCGGTTGTCAGGAAAGATGGGCCGCCGTCGCGGCGGCCCCAGTTTACGCCGGGAAGATAGCGTCAGTCGACCTGAGCGACGAACAGCGTCTCGAACTTGCCATCCTTGAACTCGTTCACGACCAGCGGGACCGAGACCTGGCGCTTTTGCCCGAAAGAGGTGGTTCCGACATAGGTCAGCTTCGCGTCGCCGACCATGAAAGGGTTCGGGGCCTCGAAGGTGTCCATTGTCGTTTTGAACTCTTCGACATTGTCGATGGCTGCCGGGTTCGCCTTCAGCGTCTCGATGATGTATTCCAGCGCATAGACCTTGGTGTTCGACTCGTCGTTGTATTCGCCGAACATCTCGGTGTAGCGGGTGACGAATTCCTTCATCGTGTCGCTGGCCAGTTCAGGCGTCGACGCCCCGCCG
>JAKQLM010000633.1 GCA_029567145.1 Pseudomonadota bacterium | reverse complement strand
CGTGGCCCAGGACATCCCGCCCGACCAGAAGCTGGCCGCCCTGATCCGCCAGCACGCGCTGAACGTGATGGACCGGACCGAGTGGACGGCTATCTTCTTCCGCGACCAGTCCGAATTGACCGAGGCGCAGCAAACCACCGTGGCCGAACGCAAGCGGACCTTCGACCGCAATTTCCGCGATACCTATACGGCGGGCGTCAAGGCCGGGATGTTCAAGGACATCCCCGCCGCAGTCATCGCCAGCGGGATTGTCGGCATGTGCAACCAGACCCACGTCTGGTTCAAGAAGGGCAAGGGGCTATCGGCCGCCGATATTGCCGAGCATTTCACCAGCATCATTCTTGACGGCTGCCGGACCTAGGTCGCCAGCGCCGCATAGCGCTGAACCCAAGGGTTCGCGCGCTCGATCTGCGCAGAAAGCCGCAGGATGGTATCCTCGGCCCCAAAGCGCCCGATCAACTGTGCGCCCACCGGTAACCCCTGCGCCGTCCAGTTCAGCGGCAGGCTGGCGGCGGGCTGGCCCGAGGCATTGATGATCGCAAGGAACGCGGTGTAGCGGCCCGCCTTGCGGCGGAAGCTTACGAAATCCCCGTCCATCGACAGGGTGCCCAAGGGAACCGGCAGTTGCGTCAGTGTCGGCGTCAGGATGACGTCGCAATCCTGCATGTACAGCGCCATCTGCCGCGCGATGCCATGGAACCGGGTGATCGCCAGGGCATAGGCCTCGGCACCCAACCGGGTGCCCCGGTGATAGGCGTCAAGGATCGCAGGCTCCAGCAGATCACGCAGGTCGGGGGCGGGCTTGTTCAACAGAAAGCCGTTCACCGTCATCGCCACGCTGGCGCACATCACGTCGATGATGGCCCCGATGAAGGCCGAATACTTGATCGGCGGCGGTGCCTGTCGCGCCACCTCATGGCCCAGGTCGGTCAGCACTTGTTCGGCGCGGTCCACGGCGGTCAGACATTCGGGGGCGATTTCGATGCCGTCCCAGGCCTCGGTCCAGGCGGCAATGCGCAACGGGCGGTCAAAGGGCGAGT
>JAKQLM010000632.1 GCA_029567145.1 Pseudomonadota bacterium | reverse complement strand
CGGCGGGGTGAATTCTGGGCCATCGGCGATATAGCTGACCGTCGCGGTCAGGCCGGGTGGGCAGCCGTCGCACTGGACGTCAAGCTGGCTGCCGATGGCAAGACCGGCAAGGGCCTCTTCGGGCAGGTATAGCCGCAGCCGGACCGCGCCATCGGGCAAAAGCGTCAGGATCGGCTGGCCGGTCACGGCAATTTCGCCGGGGTGGTGGATGATATCGGTCACGGTGCCTGCCGTCGGGCTGGCAAGCCTGCGGGTTTCAAGCTGCCATTCGGCCTTTTCAAGCGCGGCGGCGGCTTCAAGCCGGGCGGCTTCGGCGGCGGCAATCTCGTCTTCGCGGGCGGGCAGGCGGGCCACGGCAAGGTTGGCCTCGATCTCGGCGACGCGGGCCTTGGCGACCTTGGCCGAGGTGGCGGCATCGTCGCGCTGGGTTTCGGTCGCTGCCCCCTTGGTGGACAGATCGCGCAAGCGGTCGGCACTGCGCTGGGCTTCGTCCGCCTGCGCCTTGGCAGACGCAAGGGCGGCCTCGATCACGGCGATCTCTTCCGGGCGGCGGCCTTGACGCAGATTGGCAAGCTGGCTTTCCGACCGCGACAGCGCGGCCTTGGCCTGAGCCAGCCCGATCTGGGCGTCCCGTGGTTCAAGGTCCACAAGGGTCTGGCCGATTTCCACCCGGT
Source organism: Pseudomonadota bacterium (assembly GCA_029567145.1). Taxonomy (GTDB): domain Bacteria; phylum Pseudomonadota; class Alphaproteobacteria; order Rhodobacterales; family Rhodobacteraceae; genus Tabrizicola. The sequence continues at coordinate 532 of JAKQLM010000632.1, read as the reverse complement.
CTCCGGATGCGACGGACAGGGTCAGGATCTGCGCGGTCGAAAGGGCAGAAATCTGCACATAGTCGCCTTCGACATAGCCGGTGGCCAAGGGCATCGGCGGGGTGCAACTGGCGAAAAGCGCAGAGAGAAGGGGGACAGAGCAGAGGAACATCTTAACCCTCGGGGTCAAAGCCAAGCATGGCGTCAAGATTGCGACTGATCTGCCGGGCGATCTGGTCGATCTGGTCCGCGCCATAGGTATCCCAGCCCATGCGGCGGGTCACGACGGGTTGGCCGATGCGGAAATACATGATCTGGCCGATCAGGGTGAAAACCGTCAGGCGGGTGTGCGTGCTTGCTGGATCCTGGCCGCTTGCCAAGGCCCAAAGCGCGCAAAGCCGACTGTGGGTGGGTTCGGCAAAGCTGCGATAGACAAGGTCAACGCCGGGCCCATTCTCGGCCAGTTCGCGCAGCATGAAGGGGACCATCGCGCCAGCGCCCCGGTCGCCCAGAAGAAAGCCCAGCATCGCGCGCAGGATGTCCTGCAACGCGG
>JAKQLM010000608.1 GCA_029567145.1 Pseudomonadota bacterium | reverse complement strand
CGTGGCCGAGAACGCCGACGAGATGTCGTCGCGCTATGGGTTGGTGTCCAAGGAATCGGTCGGGGCCATTCAGCGGCGGCTGCTGGTGCTGGAAAACGAAGGCGGCGCGGCGCTGTTCGGCGAACCTGCGCTGGACCTGGCTGATCTGATGACGGTTGATCCTGACGGTCTGGGGCGGATCAGCATTCTGGCCGCTGATCGGCTGATGAACTCGCCCCGGCTGTATGCGACGTTCCTGCTGTGGCTTTTGTCCGAGCTGTTCGAGATGCTGCCCGAGGTGGGCGACCCGGACAAGCCAAAGCTGGTCTTCTTCTTCGACGAAGCGCATCTTCTGTTCACCGATGCCCCCAAGGCGCTGATTTCCAAGGTGGAACAGGTGGCGCGGCTGATCCGGTCCAAGGGGGTCGGCGTCTATTTCATCACCCAGAACCCGGCGGACGTGCCCGATACGATCCTGGGCCAGTTGGGCAACCGGGTGCAACACGCGCTGCGGGCGTTCACGGCCAAGGATCAGAGGGACCTGGCCAAGGCGGCGGAAACCTACCGGCCGAACCCGCGCTTCAAGATCGACGAGGCGATCCGCGATGTGGGCACGGGCGAAGCGGTGACCTCGCTTCTGGAAGCCAAGGGGATTCCGGGCGTGGCCGAGCGCACGTTGGTGCGCCCGCCCTCCAGCCAGCTGGGCCCGATCGATGCGGGCACGCGGGCTGCGGTGATGGCGGGTTCGCCGGTCCGGGGCAAGTACGACACGGTTCTGGACCGCGAAAGCGCGCATGAAAAGCTTGCGGCCAAGGCTGCGGCTGCGGCCCGTGCCGCAGAAGCCGAGGAAGAGCAGGCCGCCGAGGAGAAGCGCGAGTTCGACCGCGCCCGGCGCTATGACGGCAAGGGCTATGGCGAGGACAAGCCGAAGCGGACCTCCAGCCGGTCGGATTCCATTGGCACGACCTTCGCGAAAAGCATGGCGCGGCAGTTGGGAAGCCGATCCGGGCAAGCTCTGGTGCGGGGGATCCTGGGCTCGATCTTCGGCAAGCGGTAGGCGTTGAGGCGGCATCCGCAATCGCTATAGTGCCCGTCAAACGGGAGGAACACGATGAAGCGGTCACGGATCAACGACATCATGCGAGCGGCGGACGATCTGATCCGGCAGTACGGGTTCGTGCTGCCGCCCTT
>JAKQLM010000596.1 GCA_029567145.1 Pseudomonadota bacterium | reverse complement strand
CTTCTGCACCGGCTGCCAGTCCTCGGTCCATTTCCCATCGACAAGCATTTCGGCCCCTTACGAATGAAAGACGAACGACCGCATCGACACCGACCCAAGGTCGATGGCATCGGTCATGAAGGTCAACTGGTCGCGGGCATCCGAAGCCCCGGCGATGGTCAACGCGGGCATGTAATGGTCAACCGTCGGGTGGGCCATGCGCAGCAGCGGGCCAAGACCTTCGCGGTCAGCCAGCGATTTCAGATCGCGGTCTTGCAGGCGATTGGCGAACATCTGGTCGAACTCCACCGCGAAATCCTGTGGCGCGCCGCCAAAGCGCATGGCGCGCAGGTTGTGGACGACATTGCCCGACCCAAGGATCAGCACGCCCCGGTCGCGCAACTGCGACAGCGTGCGGCCGACCTCAAGCTGATGCTCAAGGCCCCGGCCCATGTCGATGGACACCTGAAACACCGGCACCTTGGCCTTGGGATACAGGAACCGCAGCACCGTCCAGGCGCCATGGTCCAGACCCCAGGTATCATCCTCGGCGGAATGGTGGCTGGCAAGCAGGCTCACGACCTCCCGCGCAAGGGCGGGGTTGCCGGGGGCGGGGTAATCCATCGCGTAAAGTGCGTCGGGAAAGCCATAGAAATCGTGGATGGTCTTCGGCAGGTTCGAGACATCAACCAGCGTCGTGCCCTTGGTCATCCAGTGCGCCGACACGACCAGGATCGCCGCCGGTTCCGGCAGGCTTTTGCCAAGCGCAGTCCAGGCGCGGCTGTACTCGGTATCCTCCAGCGCGTTCATCGGGCTGCCGTGACCCAGAAACACCACCGGCATCCGGGCCGAAGGGGCCAGCCGGTCGCGCAGGGCATGAAGATCGGTGATCGCGCTCATGATGTCATCCTTGGTGAAAGGGGGCCGCCCTGTGCCGGACGGCCGGTATGTGTCAGGCGGCTGCGTAAGCACCAGCCGAGCGTTTCAGCGCAAAGGCACCGCTGCCCAACAGCGCGATGGCCACCTGGATCACCGCCCAGAACAGCGGGAATTCCCAGCCGCCGCCCTCGCTGGAAAACAC